>CAZCPS010000033.1:0-10658 GCA_964499895.1 uncultured bacterium
ATATCGGTGCCTCAGTCCCCTAAAACGGTTATGCATGGCCATGCATGACGGCAATTTATTTTTTGCCTTTGAAGAAGTCGAAAAACTCTTTCAGACCGGTAAAGACCTTTTTCATTTAACCGAAGAACTTGTAGAGCATTTCCGCCTGCTGCTCATCGCTAAAATGCAGACCGGCAGCACCCAGCTGCAAGGCCTGCCGGCCGAACTGAGGGAGCGCTATCTCCAGTCGGCGCAGCTCTACTCCCAGGAACAGGCGCTTTTTATTCTGGATTATCTGATTAGCACCTTGCAGCGCATGCAGCGCGGCGGTTTTAAAAAAATTCATATTGAAATGGCTTTATTGCAGATCATCAATAGTAAAAAACGGATTACGCCGCAAACGCTGATCCGCCGCTTAATCGAGCTGGAAAAAAAAATAGAGTCGCCGCCCATGCCTGAAAAGGCTGCTCCGCCAAAACCTATCGCCAAAGTTTTACCGCCGGCCGAAAAAAAGGCCGAGATTCCAAAGCCTGCTGACAAACCGGAAATTATAGCATCCGAGCAGGCCGCAAAACCGTGGAAACACGATAGCGTGCTTCGGTTTGCGGCCGTCGAACTCGACGGCTCAGTCAAAATAAATCCGTCGTGATTGTTCTACTGAACTCTTGAAAGCGCTTTTAAGGCCGCTTTACGGGCCTGCCGCGTATCGATCTGCGATATTGTTTCTTTGATGTGGGGAATATGCCTCAATGAGAGCGACAGCTCTCTAAGTCCCAAGCCTAGAAGGGTGGCCGTCAAGGCCGGATCGGCGGCCATCTCGCCGCACAGGATTAATCTTTTATCGTGCGCCGCGGCAACGGATGCTACCGTTTCGATCAGACGCAAAACGCTTAAATTCGAGAAGGAAGAACTCTCCATGCGATCAAAAGCCAGCACATATTGCATCAAATCGTTCGTGCCGATCGAGAAAAAATCAACTTCTTTGACAAAAAGATCGCATAAGATTGCGCTGGCGGGCACTTCAATCATGCAACCCAGCGGCAGGTCGGTGCGATATGTGGCGGCAGCTTCTTTTAATTCTTTGCCGGCCTCTTCCATTATTTTTTTCAGTTGAACAATCTCGCTTATGTCGGAGACAAAAGGAATTAAAATTTGGACATTGCCTATGATGGCGGCGCGGAAAATCGCTTTTAGCTGCGCCTTTAAAATGTCAGGATTACGGAGCAGCATTCTTATAGCGCGGCAATTATCAAATACAGAGCATTGCCCGGTCTTATGATCCAAAAACTCCTTATCGCTGCCCACATCAAAAAGACGAATAACAAATGGGCGGGGTTCCAGTTTTTTTGCCATCTCCAAATAAACGGCAAACTGCTCATCCTCAGATAAAAACCGGCCTCGTTTTAAAAGCAGGTATTCCGAACGGTAAAGCCCTACGCCGCAAGCCTGTTGCAAGAAGGCTTCGTCAATATCTTCGGGCCCGTCAATATTGCCGCAAATTATAATCGGCTGTTTGTCTTTCGTAACGGCCGAGAGCAAGGCTTTCGACTGCATCTGCAAATAATTTTCTTCCAGCCGCGCTTTAGCTTTTTGATAATAATCCAAAAGATCGCTTTCCGGGTTAATGATAACCTTACCTTCAATTCCTTCGATAATCACCATTTCCGGCGCAAAAGCCTTGATCAAATCCTGATCTATGTTGGCTATATAAGGAAGCCCTTTGGCTCTGGCAATAATGGCCGCGTGCGATGAAGGACCGCCTTTTTCCGTTACAAAACCGCAAACATTGCACATGTTAGCTTCCACGGTATCGGAGGGCATCAAATCGCGGGCAAAGACAATCGCGTTGGGACAAATCGATTTCAAACTAATATTTCCAAAAGAATGCAAGTGCCGCAGCATACGCCTGGATACATCGACAATGTCTTTGAGCCGCTCTTTAAACACATCATCTTTTGTCTGCTCCAGGCGAACTTTGTATTCGCCGATGACCGACTCAAAAACCGTCTCGGTATTTTTATGGCTGGAGCGGATTTGCGCCTTAATTTCGCTGATTAAAAGCGGATCCTGAAGCATGGCAAGGTGGGCTTCCAAAATCTGCGCCGCCCCTTCGGAACCCTCTTTCAGGCAAGCTTTCCGCATCTTTTTCAGATCACGGCAACTGGCATGCAGGGCAGACTGATAGCGCGCAACCTCCGGCTCGATCTCTTTGCTTTCAATACTGACTTCAGCAATAGTTTCTTCTATCGCGCTATAAAAATAGGCGGATCCAATAGCAATTCCGGGACTGATCGCAACCCCATAAAAAATCTGCTGCCGGCCTTCAATCATCATTCCCCAAATTTGTCTTCAAAGGCGCGCTGCAGCATCAGCATAATTTTTTTAGCGTCGCTGCCATCGACCGTTATCTGTATTTTAGATTTTTTCTTAGCCATCAACATTAAGATGCTCATGATGCTCCGCGCATTAATCGTCTCATTTTTATAAGTAAAATAAACGGCGGATTGGGAATGCTGCAGCATTTTGACAATCGCCGTCGCCGGTCTGATATGCAATCCCAAGTCGTTTTTAATCACGATCTTGCTTATTATCTTTACCAATTCTTGTACTCTTTTTTTCTTTGGAGAGAATTTTTTCCAATAATTTTCTGTTAAATTCTTTGGCGGAATGGTACCCCGAAGCCTTCAGACGATGGTTCAAACATATCGTCTCAATCAAAAGCTTCACATCGCGCCCCGGCTTCAGCGGCAGCACATGAAAAGGCACCTGCACGCCCAGGATATCATAAAACTTCTCTTCCAGTCCCACCCGATCATAAAAATGGTGCTCGTCCCACAGCTCCAATTTCACCACCAGTTCAATCGTTTTATCCAGGCGCACACAGACCGCTCCGTACAATTGTGCCACATTAATAATTCCAATGCCACGAATTTCCATCATATGTCGTGTCAGCTTGGGTCCTTCTCCGATTAAAAAATTGCCTTCTTTTTTTTTGATGCGCACTACATCATCGGCAATCAAACGGTGGCCGCCGTCTAACAGGCTCAGAGCCGCTTCGCTCTTGCCGACTGAAGATTCGCCCTGAATCAGGACGCCGACGCCAAAGACCTCTACTAATGTGCCATGCAATAAAACGCTAGGTGAAAAGGTGTCGTTGAGCAGCAAAATAATTTTACCGATCAGCGCCATGGTATTCATTTTGGAGCGAAAAAGCGGAATATGCAATTTACGGCAAATGGCGGCCAGTTCGCTTGGCGGACGATATCTTCTGGCGACGATAACTGCCGGCGTATCTTCGGTGAAGATTTTAGAAAGGCGCTCCTTACGACATTCGGAAGTCATTTCACGCAAATATTCGATTTCATTTTTTCCAAACACAAAAATGCGCGCCGAAGTAAAATTTTTCAAATGTCCGGCCAGCGAAAGCCCCGGGCGCTGCACTTCGGGCTTGCGAATTTTTTTAATGAGCCCTTCCTTGCCGGAAAAAAGCTCCAGTTCAAGCGGCTTGCCATATTGAGTATAAAAGTCTTCTATTCGAAACATGGTCAAAACTCAACCTCTTCCATATAAAACACAAGCCAATCCAGAAAAGAGACAAATGCCATATTCTCGGCCAGCATGGTTTTATCGGTCAGATCGGAAATCTTATAGTCGCGCGCCGAAAGGGCTACATTGCCCACTCCGCCGGAGGGATACCAGTCCAGATAAAAACACTGCATTGACTCCTGGCTTAAATCTCGATAAAAAGGGATCAGCGCCGCCCCTTCAATCTTACGCAGTCCGCTTTGCACACTTTTTTGATCGGCCTGAATTGATTCCTGAAAAGCTTTGGTAAATTCAAAAATGCTTTCAGCCTTGAAAAGGCCTTCGTCAAAATTTTTCGCGAAACCGTTATGAATCTTATAAAAATCGCAGAAATCGGCCGGCAGCATGCTATTATTTTGCCGTTTAATAAAATTGATTTTTTCCTCGGAGAGCGGAGCGCCGCCGCGAAAAAAACAATTTCGTCCTGCCATACTGTATACCAGATCCGTTTGATAGGGCTCACCCGCCTTATGCTGCCACATAATCGGAGCGACATCTTCAAGACTTGCAAAAAAAAGCGCCATAAATTCAGAGATAGCAGGAATAAACGGCAACGATCTCAGCCAAAAATCGCCGACAAACTCCATACGGTCATTTGCGCATAAGTGAGCCAGCTCAAACCAGCCGCGCGGAATATCAGGTGCCATTTTTTGCACTTCCGTCCAGGATAGCTCGCGCGTCTCGCTAAGCACGATCACATCGCTAAAGCGGTCGCTTTTCCCGGCATAATATTCAAATACATAAGGATGCATTTAAACCTCAAAAACTTGTCTAAGAAGTTAACAGATACAAAAATATGAAACAATAGCGATTTTGCTTGTATTTGCCTTAAAATAAGTTAAGATATTTTGGTGAAAGCGTTTTTGTCTAAAGGTAGATTATGGCACAGAGCAGAGTTGTAATTATCGGCGGCGGCATAGCAGGCCTCACAGCTGCTTCCATGTTAAAAAACAGCGGCCTCGAAGTTGTCTTGATCGACCAGGCCAACCATTTTCTTTTTAGGCCGCTTTTAATGCACGCGGTCTGCAATAAACTGTTGCTGAGAGATGTGGCTTTTTCTTTTCGCTCTCTTTTCGCCCATAATGACAACATCCGGATAATTTTAGGCAAAGCCGTTGCCGTCAACAAGCAAGCCAAAGAAGTGCGGCTGGAGAATAATGATATAATTAATTACGACTTTTTAGTCATCGCGGCCGGCTATGAAGAAGAGCGGCCCGCTTTTTCCGGGCAGCCGCTCTATTTATCGACGCTTTTTGATGCTTATATGTTGCAAAAACAGCTGCTCATCTCTATGGAAAAGGCTCAGCGCAAGGAAGCAAAAAACGCCAAAAGCCTGCTTGGCGTTGCTATCGTAGCAAAAAGAAGCGGCGGCGAACAAATCGCCGGCGCGCTAGCCCAAACCATGGAAAAGCACCTTTTAAAACATCACCTCAAAAACGAGTCTTATTCACCCAGAATTTATCTGATCGAGGGCGAAGCCTGCGGTAAAAATGTATCGGCCTTTCTCTCTAAAAAGGGAGTAAGAGTTATCGTTACATCGCAAATTTCAGATATTACCGATAGCGGCGTAGTATTGGAGGGCATGGAAATAGACGCGCAAACGGTAATTTACTTGGGAAAAAAATGCCCTTCTTCCCTCCTGCAAAGCCTTGAAACTCCAAGCAATGCCTCCGGAAAAGTACTCCTGGATCATGATTTTAGCATCCCCGATTATCCGGAAATTTTTGTTCTGCTAAGCGATCCTTCTAAAGACTGCAATAACACCAAAGACATAACCCGCCTGATTAAACAAAGCCGCCATGTCGGCGTCATCCTGCGCAGGGAAATTCCTAAATACATCCGGCCGCAACTTAAATTGCATGCCGATTGGGATCTTTGCACTTTGGACAAGCTGCACTATTTCTGCTTTGCAAAGGTTTGGCAAGCGGCCGCCTGCCGCCTTTATCCATGGCACGGCGTGTTGCCGATACTGGGAGCAAAACGAGCAATAAAGACTTTATATCAATGTCTAAAACCCTTTGGGAAGCCGCCTTTGCCTACGCTGCGTATCGACGGTTAGCGCTGCAAGATTTTTTTAAAAGAGCGCCCCTTTTGTATATTGGGCTGCTTATGGCATTCGGCGCGGGATATTATCTATGCAAGGAGCCTTTTCTGCTGCCGGGCGGCCTCTTGCTGATGGTAATCGCCTGGCCGCTCAAAAAATATTGGCCCTGCTTCTTTTTCGGCCTGCTTTGGGCGGCGCTCATCTGTCCGCCCCTCAAACCGCCCCCTTCCGGCTATGGACAGGCTTACTTTAAAATTGAGCGGATTGGCTCCGCAACCGGTTTTAGGCAGGGCCTGCTTTATAAAGGCACCATCAGCCGATTTACTTGCGATGGCAAAATTTTCAAAAACATCAAGGCCGGCATGTTTTTATCCAAAAAAATAAAAGGCCGGCCGGCAGCCGCCTGCGATTACATGATAAGCGGCTGTCTAAAGATTAAAAGAGGGCGGGCCTATTTTAAGCCCTGCGGCCATATGCAACAAGTGCCCCACACTTACAGTCTTGCGGAATGGCGTTATGGCCTGCAAAAAAAAGTGAAAAAGCACCTTAGAAGCAAACTGCCCAATCATAACGCGCAGGATTTTTTGATCGCGCTGCTATGCGGCGATTTAACAAATGATGAATTGCGCTTTTGCTTTAATAAAACGGGATTGCAGCATATTTTGGCCGTCTCGGGCATGCATTTTGGAATACTGTTGCTAATCTGCAAACTATTTTTACGGTTTTTTAGAAACAAGACAATGCTTTTACTGCCGCTTTGCGTTTTTTATTTGCTCTTTATCGGTGCGGCGCCGCCAATTTTTCGCGCCTTCATCATGATTTTTCTATCGCTTTTTGCGGAAATCATCGGCCGCCGCAATCTGGCGCCCAACGCGCTGGGCGCGGCCTTGTTATTAACCGTCCTTTTGTCGCCAACGCAGCTTTTTAGCGCCGCCTTTCAACTCAGTTTTTTAGCCTCCGCGGCGCTCTTAATTATCTTACCCTGCGTAGAAGAGCTGCTAGGCCATGTGCTAAAAAAACGCGTAAGCAAAGCCGGGTTCTTTCTGCCATCGCGTATCGGCTATATGATTATGATACCGCTAAAAAGCGCCCTGGCTTTAACTTTGACCATCAATCTGGCGCTTTTGCCGCTAATCTTCTGGCATTTTGGACAGTTTAGCCTGCTTAGCATTCCCTATAATCTTTTCTTTCCGCTGCTGACGGTTGCCGCGCTCTTTTTGCTGATGGCCGCGCTCGTACTGGATGTTATCGCGCCGCCTGTCGGCTCGCTCCTGCATCTGATCAATAGCGGCTATACGGGCGCCATTTTAAAAATTGTGCAAAACGCGCCGAAGGCCTGGCAGTTCATGTGGTATGCTGCGGAGCCGCCGCCTTTCATGATTCTGCTATATCTATTCATAATTTTTGCGGCGGCCATCATATGGCGTTATAAAAAAGAGCTCTCGGCTCCACTGTTTATGGAAGCCATTTAGATTTTTTTAAGCAGCATCCTGACTGTTTCGCCATTTAAATCGATTTCAGAGCCGCCCTCGGCCGTAAATTGCACATCGATGGCCAGAGTTTCGCTTTTGATATAATCGCCGAACATGGCAAAACAGGCTTTCACCATATCGGTTGCGTCGATGGCGAGATGAATGCGGTCTACAACCTTAAATTTCATCTCTTTGCGCATGGTGTTGACCTTATTGATCATTTCCCTGGCCAGTCCTTCCAAAAGCAGCTCTTCGGTCATGGTCAGATCCAGCGCCAGAGTAATCTCGCCGTCGTTGCCGGCAATGAGCCCATCCAGAACCTGCCGCTCGATCGTGAGATCTTCCGGCTGTAAAAGAATATGCTGATCCTTGATCGTTAGCGGCACGCTTTGTCCTTTTTGCAGAGCTTTGACGCTGACCGAATCCAGATTTGCGATCGCCTGTTGCGCAAGCGGCAGCAGGGCGCCGAGTTTTTTACCCAAGACGCGGAAATTGGGCTTGGCATTGAGCCGCACATACTTGGCTTCATCGCGCTCGAGTTTGATCTCTTTGACATTGAGCTCTTCGGCGATCAGATCTTTTTGCAAGAGGAGCAGCTCCAGAATCCGCGGATCCGCGGAAACAACATGGGCGACGGAGAGGGGCTGGCGCACTTTGATCTTCTGTTCTTTGCGCAAGGACCTGCCGATGGCCACCGTTTTTTGCACATATTCCATTTCCTCTTCGAGCGTCAGGTCGCGCTCTTCCTCGATATATTTGGGGAAGGGGCATAGATGCACGGAAAGAGGGTCTCGCTCCCTACGCAGTTCGCGGTAAATCTCTTCGGTCATAAACGGGATAAAGGGGGCGACAATTTGCACCAGTTTGAAGAGCACGCGATAGAGCGTGGCAAAAGCGTCTTTGCGGTCTTGCGTATCTTCATCGGCCCAAAACCTGCCGCGCGACCTGCGGATATACCAGTTGGTCAGATGATCGATAAAAGCGGCAAACGGTTCGATCGCCCGGTCGAGCTCATAAGCGTTCATCGCGGCCTCGATTTGCAAAATCAGCTTGTTTTGCAACGATAAAATCCAGCGGTCGATGGGAGCTTTCGGCCTGCTATAGTTTTCAGGCGGCTGCCATTTGTAGATGTTGGCGTAAGTCGAAAGAAAATAAAAGGAGTTCCAGAGCGGGATTAAAATTTGGCGCAAGCTGAGTTCCACACCTTTTTCGGAGAAGCATAAATCCTCGGCGCGCACCGCGCCGCTGCCGAGCAGATAGAGGCGTACGGCGTCGGCGCCATGACGATTGATGACAAGCTCGGGCTCGGGGTAGTTTTTGAGGCGTTTGGACATTTTAGTTCCGTCTTCGGCCAGCAAAATACCGTTGACGATCACATTTTTAAAGGCGGGCTGATTAAAAAGAGCGGTCGAGATGACATTGAGCGTATAGAACCAGCCGCGGGTCTGATCGAGCCCTTCGGCGATAAAGTCGGCGGGAAAAGCCTTTTCGGTCTGGGCCTTGTTCTCAAAAGGATAGTGGTTTTGAGCATAGGGCATGGAGCCTGACTCGAACCAGCAGTCGAAGACTTCCTCCACGCGGGAATAGGTTTTGCCTTGATGCTCGATGGTGATCCGGTCGATATGCTCGCGATGCAAATCGGTAATTTTAGCGCCCGAGAGTTTTTCGAGTTCGGCAATCGAGCCAATAACCAACAGATCGCCATCTTGGCTGCGCCATAGGGGAATCGGCGTACCCCAGAAGCGGTTGCGGCTAATGGACCAGTCCCTGGCGTTTTCAAGCCACTTGCCGAACCGGCCTTCCTTGATATGATCGGGCACCCAATGAATTTTCGTGTTGGCGGCAATGAGCTGTTCCTTAATTTTTTCGACGGCCACAAACCAGGTGTTGATGCTTCTGTAGATCAGCGGTGTATCGGTGCGCCAGCAGAAGGGATAGCGGTGGCGGATGGTCGCCTGTTTAAAGACGCGGCCTTTGGCTTTTAGAGCGGCGATGATCTTCTTGTCGGCGTCCTTAACCGGCATGCCTTCATATTCCCCTGCCTCAGCGGTAAAGCAGCCCTGTTTGTCGACCGGACAGACCGGTTCGATGCCGGCCTTTTGGCAGGCGTAAAAATCGACTTCGCCAAAGCTGGGCGCGGTATGCACGATGCCGGTGCCGTCCTCAACAGAAACAAAATCATCTACGATCACGCGAAAAGCGCCCTCTTTCGCCCGTCCGGCAAAATAATCGAAAAGCGGCAGATATCGCAGACCTTCGATGGTGCGCCCCTTAAATTTCGAGACAATTGCAAAGCCCTCTTTAAAATAATTTTTCACGAGAGCCTCGGCCATAATGTAAAAATGGCCGGTTTTGGCATCATTTATTTTGACATAGTCAAGATCGCCGCCGACAGCCAGCGCCAGGTTGGAGATCAAAGTCCAGGGCGTAGTGGTCCATGCCAGCAAAAAGGTGTTGGGCTCACCAACAACCGGCAGGCTAACAGTCAGGCTGGGATCGTCGACATCTTTGTAATTCAGGTTGGCTTCGAAATTGGAGAGCGGGGTGCCCATCCGGGTGGAAAAGGGCATAACTTTAAAGCCCTCATAGACAAGTCCTTTTTCAAAGAGCTGTTTAAAGACCCACCAGACCGACTCCATAAAAGTCAGATCCATGGTGCGGTAGGTGTTATCAAAATCGACCCAGCGGCCGAAGCGTTTTACGGTCTTTTTCCACTCTTTGGTGTAGCGCAGCACGATGGAGCGGCATTCGGTATTAAAGCCGCGCATACCGAACTGTTTGACATATTCGGCGCCGGTAGTCGCTTTGCATTTTTCGATTTCGTTTTCAACCGGCAGGCCGTGGCAGTCCCAGCCGAAGCGGCGCGGCACATAAAAACCGTGCATGGTTTTGTAGCGAGGCACAACATCTTTAAGGATGGCGGCGAGCAGGTGGCCATAGTGGGGCAAACCGGTAGCGAAGGGAGGGCCGTCGTAAAATGAGAAGAGCTTTCCGGAAGCGGTCTGTTCGAGTGATTTTTCAAAAATTTTCTGATCTTCCCAAAAAGAGAGTGTTTTTTCTTCCATCTTGGGAAAGGCGGCGTTTTGTTTTGCTTTAAACATTTACTATCCCCTATATAGTATTTAGATAGTCATAATATCGAATTTTTCTTATAATTTGTAGCAAAAACACGGGGGTGCACCGGTTTCGACTTGGGAATGAAGTTTTAGTGGCATGCAGAGGACGCGGTTGGCCTCTTAAAAAAACCGTAAAAAACCTAAATCGTGAAGATTTAACACAAATGGCTGCCTAAGACCTAACAGTTTTAGTGGCCCGGCCACCCAGGATTTACCGGAAGTCTTGGAATCGGCTGTCATACATTCCGGGTCGGACTAAGCCCTATACAAGCTTTTAGTGCTTAGTCTTAAATCAATAAAGCTTAAATCTGCACTTTAGCGGCTGCGTTTTCCGTGAGTGCAAATTTACAATAAGACGCTAAGCATGTAGTCATTAATTCCGAGTTTACTAAGGACGAGAGTTCGATTCTCTCCACCTCCATAAATTTCTTAGCGTCAGTGAAGAACTTTTGGCCATTTTTA
>CAZCPS010000034.1:0-10418 GCA_964499895.1 uncultured bacterium
GTTTCCCTGAAAGTCAATTCTTTGCAGATGGCGTAGCGTGGATGTGAAATCTAAAAAATTGGAGAAAAGCTCAAGATGGGGGCAATCTCTAAAAACAAGCCTTCGTAATCCGGTAATCTGCAAAAGAGCGTCTTGCAATACGGGCGTAAGCGCCGGTAAATGAACAAATGCTACGCGTGTTATTAGCATTTTAGCTTGATCGGCTATCAGCTTGCAGGCAATCGTGTCAACACTTAATTCGGTTGCGTCAAGCACCAGTTCCACTCCGCCATATGGCACATTGTTATATTGGTTGGGCTCACCCGCAAAAACCCTCTTCAAAACCGGCGCGGGTATCTTTTCGATGTTTTGAGGCGGCATCATTAAGGCCGCAGCATCGGCAAATCCACCTAAAGGTTCGTTGTAATGAGGAATATTGGCTATTTTATTTACTTGCTGCCGCAGCGCAATAAAACAGACAAGAGCAATATTTGCGACAATAAGAGATATGAACCAAATGTTCCATGAGAGGTAAATTGCGGCGCCAAAGGCTGTTATGCCGGCAACCAGGCTAATTGCAAAAATGCGATTGATAATCGACTTGATGCGAGCGCACCGGTTATTTTCTTCTCGTTGATTCACTTGGTAATATATAACCGGCGGAAAAAATTGTCTCCCTATAGATGCCATCACAAAACCTCTTTTTTTGTATTAATTTTTTACTAATTTGCATCGCTAATTAAAATTTATCGAATCGGTTGCTGCTGTCGTCCAAATTTTTGAGATAGCGTAGCCGTTCGGGGTCTGCTTCTTCAGCGTTACCATAACGGCTTTGATCGTATTCGCGTGGCCTTTCATTAAGTTCCGGAGCGTCGGTTCTAGGTGAAATGCTAGCGCTATGAATTCTTGATGATGAAGGAGGCGAGCGTCCGGATGAATCCGAGTTAGGCATGCCGGAATGTGCAAAAGCAATGGCGTTCTCACTCCAGCTGCTTGCGTCGAAATGCTTATTTAAAAAATATAATTCATCCACGGTGAACTTTTCTGCCGCCGACCACAACGCGGAGATATAAACGGGCTTCAGATCAATTAAATCCAATTTATTGCGGGCATGATTCAAAATAACCGGTACAATAAGCTTCATACTAGCGCACACGCCGGCCCATGCGTCTATTACAACTTTCGGCAGATGAAATAGAGACTGCAGTAGCTTGGGGTCCATGGTCTTTTGCAAAGAAGCATATAAATGATGAATGGCAGCCTCATGTTTGGTTAAAGAAGCAAGGCCTTGTTCCATGGATGTCTGTATACTTGGGGGTAGCGGCAGATTTTGCAGTTTTTTAGGATCGATCTTCAAATGGACGCAAACAACCGCCACTTTCTTGTCATTTAAAGCCTCATGATTGTAATACTTTCTCCTTAAGGAAACGGACAGTGGCGACCGGCTCAGTCTTTGGGCTGTCTCCGGCTCAGTGGCTGCAGTTGAATCGCCGGACCGTAAAGAGCTCACCGTCAAATCATCCGACAAAGGATCGATTGGAGCAAGTTCAAGAAAACGATAGTGGGGCGATGGATCTGATATGACAGGCTGTGTCCAAAGCTTAAAATTCGCTCTTTGACCGGCTATCTCGGAAGAGCTTCCAAGAATGGCGACAGATAAGAATAGGTCTTTGGCATCAATCGAAAGCTCATTAAAACAGGTTGCGGCCTGAATACCTTCAAAAAACAAATTTTCATGTGTTTTTAACTTAGCCGCTTCTACCAGCCGAGATTGCGTGGAGGAGAGGGACTTGTAATCAACCCTAAAATGTTCAATCGAATCTATTTTGTTTGTTTTAAAAGATTCCCAGATAACAGCTGCGTATGAACCATAAAGACCTATTTTTTTAGCGACTTCCTCAACCCGTTTTTTTACACTTACAGTCAGTATTCTTTTTTCACGGAGATAATCTTCAACATTAATTTTACTAAACCGCAAAGCCGCTTCAACCCGGGCCTTGGCCTCTTCCTTTAAAGAAGCGTCGCCGCCATTTGACATAACTTGCCCGGCCAATAGTCTGATCGTCTCAATAATTCCGGCTTCAGCGCTTTCCTGTATTGCCGCTTCATCCATATTTTCGACTTTTGATCGTGAAACATTTTTGATGGCCTTTTCATCAAAAGGCTCTGTAACCTGACCCAGAACATCAAAAATTGAGTCCAAATCCCCCTTTGCCCGATCCAATACCCCTCTAATATTTTCGATATTGTCGCCCAGAACATAAATATTGGTGCGGCAGCATTCAAAAAGCTGTTTACAACGAAAGGCACAGCCTCCAAACACAGACCCCAAAAAACTAAACGCCATAAAGCTTCCTCTTTTTTTGAGCCACTAAGCATGCAAAAAAAAGACCATTTATATCAAATCATTTTTTGAAAATTTGCCGACAGATAATATCAATCCGGATAGGCGTCCAGAGAGAGCTTTTTGACATGGACTTCCACTTCCATGTTTTTAAAAGAAGAGACGCAGTATTCATACATCGATTTGACCTGCTTTAATACCTTAGTCTCGTTGTCGGAAGAAACAACGAACACATAGCCTAGAAATATTATCGCTATTAAAAAAGTTTTTCTGATCATTGTTAACTCCCCTTATTAATTTCCGTGTAATAAAAGGGAGTGTTTAATGTCAAATTAAATTATACAACAACCGGCGCTTCGTAATATTTGAACATAAAAGTTACAGCGAGAGCCCAGCCAATAAAGATGGCGATTGAGACCCAGGAAATCATGGTGGAATGGGCAAAGGGCAAATAACTGATACCCAATAAAAAGAGCGAGGCTACCGCCTTAGCGGTGCGATAAACAAAAACATCGATAATTGCCTTGGCCCGGAACTTCTCATCCGTTTTCATAGGTATATAGAGCATTTCCCTGGCAACCGAAAAAATGGAATAGTCCAGCGTCTTGATAATCACATATGACGCGGAAACAATGGCGAAGGTGGGCATTACAAGAAAAAGAACGCAAGAGAGGCATAAAATAATCGGCACCATTAAATGGGTCTTTTTCAAGCCGAAAAAATGGATCACCAGCATCACTCCCGCGAATTGGAGCGAGGTAGAAATAATATTGGTCAGTCCAACCAGCCGGCCGGTATATTCGGTGCGCAGATCCAGATCGAGAATGCTTCTTTCCAGCAGGTAATTATAGTTATAGTCAATAAAAGCGACCCCGATTTGCATGCCCAGCACTACCAGCAGCGCTAAAATGAGCAGCGGAGACCGGCCAATCAGCCCATATCCCCGCCCTTTAGGTTTGGCAGCCTCCTCGGGCGTTCCATAAGCATTTTCACCGCTATGTTTTAACAATATAGCATAAACATATAACAAGAGCAGGTAAATGGGCGCGGTAAAAAGAAATAATTTGACCGACCCTAACATAACGGCAAAAAAACCGGGCACTATGCTGCCGATAATCGAACCGATCCCGCCGGCGCCGAAAATCAGCCCATAGAAAAATTTAGCGCGCTCCGTACTTACAGTTGAATGAATTAAAGACCATAGCTGCTTAAACATCAGCAGGATATAAATATCTTTCCAGATATACTGAAAAAAGCTGAGCGCCGGCATTTCTTTAAGATAAAAAGCGCACAATGTATTGATGGCGATCACAAAAAAGACAATAAAGCTAAAAGTCTTCAAACACCCCCATTTAGGAAGATAGCGGTTGTAGAGGCCGACCAGATAAAAATTAATTGGAACGGTAGCCACCCAGGCATAAGGGAAAAAGCTGGAACCATATAGAGAGAGAAAAACGCAATTACCGGCCGGCCGGGTAATGCCATACTCGAGCGAAATCAGAAAACCATACGCCATCGCGCACAATAAAAAGAGAATTTCCTCGCGCGAGAATGGTTTAAAAATCTTTTTGATAAAAAAGGGGCAGCTTAAATTTTGCATACCTTTCTATTATATGCTGCCGGCTCTTTTTTAGCTTTTGATATACTGCGATCGGCCTGAAACTTTGATTTTGAGCGCGGCAAAACTGCTAGAATCGACGATCATAGTATAAATTAATTATTAACAGTTTGCAAGAGCAGCGCTTCATATTCAGAAGATATGTAAACCCAGGTTTCGCCGAGCGCAGGAATGGTTTTGAGCAGCGAAGAACACTCCGAAATCGGCTGAATGTGCAAATGTTCCCTGGCCACGCTAAAAGAGGTGCCGGGGCCCTCGCTTTCCTTGACTTCCCAGGCGATTTGCTCGTTAGAGAGACCCTGTTTTGTTTTAAAATCCTCAAGGATGCTTTTTTTGTCGCATCCGGATAAACAGATCGCCTTGAGCGGATTACTACGAGAAAGCAGCTTGATCGCGTCGCTATAGCCGCTATGCTGATTGTCTTTGGCGGCCTTGTAAAGAGCGCAAATTACCGAAGCGTCGGTCTGGGACGCAAAATAGTCCAGAGAGAGCAGTGCCTCTTTGGAATAGAGGCCCTTCATAAAACGGCGCACATGGAAAGTAAAGGCTTTAACCGAAGGGTGCATGTAAACTCTTTTACGCATAAAATGGCGAGCCAGCACCAGCGCTTCGCATGCTTCAATGCCGCTTTCATTAATGCCCAGCTCCAGTTCGTCTTTTTCTTTGGAGGGCAAAATACGGAGCGATTCGATAAGCTGGTTATAGTCAAAAAGCCCATAGGCGATCCCTGTCGATCTGGCATCCCTTAAAAGATAGTCGATCCGGTCGGCGCCGAAGAAATCGCCGCTGATGCATTCAGCCACAATTTTTTCCCAGTGTGAAAAGGGATAGCGGTTTGGTCTAAGCTCTTGCAATTTGCACTCGCCGATCGCCACCTTGGTGATGTCATCAATAAAATTACGATCCGAAAAGATCTTCTGAAAGCCCAGTTTTTCTTTAAGCTTGTTCCAAACAGTCTTTAGCATATCGCTCTCGATAATCTTGAGCGTCATCTCCTCATGGCCTTCAGGCCCTAAAAGGTCAGCTTCCGCGGCATGCGAAAAGGGCAGGTGGCCCAAATCATGGCATAAGGCCGCCATGCGCAAAATCTCTTTCCAGTAAATATATTCGGCTGAACCTTTGCGCGGCACATAGTGGAAAACATCCGGACGGCACTCTTTACAGATCTGATCAAAAATGCGCGACGCAATCTCCATCACACCAAGCGAATGTTCAAAACGGCTTTGGGTGGCGCCGGGATAAACCAGATAGGTAACGCCCAGTTGACGGATATGGTGCAGCCGTTGAAAAATAAAGGAATCGATCAGTTCCCGTTCAAAATCATCAAACTTGATAAAGCTGTGCACCGGATCGTAGATTTTTTTAGATGATGATACAAAGTCTCTCACTGCCGGCCTGCTTGTTTAATCGGTTTATGCCATTATTTTTCTATTACTACTTTGGGCCATTAAGATCAAACTTTCTTCAGCTTGAATAAATTGTCCATAATATAGGAAGAGGTCACCTTGACAAACTCAGCTTTGCGCTGCAGCTCCTTAACGTTTCTGGCGCCGCCATAGGTCATGCCGCTGCGGATGCCGCCAAGCAATTTGTCCAAACATTCGCCGGCCGTGCCGGAAATAGGCGCCCAAAAGTCGATGCCCTCGGCTACGGTTTTTTCTTTAAGGCCGCCGTAGAATTCATTTTGAAAGTCTTCGCTGGCCTGGCCGCGGTATTTCGCTTCAACAAGGCCCTCTTTTGTCGTTCGCTTTTCGGCCGCGCTTTCTTTGGTAAGGGCAAACAGACTGCCGATCATGACGCAACTGGCGCCGGCGGCGAGCGCCAAAACCACATCGCGGCTGCTGCGGATGCCGCCGTCGGCAATCAAAGGTACGCGCAGCTTGTCGGCAATTCGCGCGCAGTCGTAAATGGCGCTAAACTGGGGCATGCCAAATCCGGTGACCAGGCGCGTGGTGCAAGCCGCTCCCGGACCGATGCCAACCTTGACCGCGTCGGCGCCGGCATTGACCAGATCATGATAGGCCATGGGCGTGCAAATATTTCCGGCGATCACCTGTTTTTTTGGAAACTTGGCTTTAATAGCTTCAATATGGGCGAACATCATGTGCGAATGACCATGCGCCACATCGATGCAGACGCCGGCCGCACCCATATCCAGCAGTTTAAATGTATCTTCCAGACGGCGGATGCCGCAGGAGACAAAAGTTTTTTCGCCAAATTGCTCTACCCATTTGGCCTGCTTGTCAAAAGCGGAAAAACGGTGGAAGATCGGCACCGAGCCCTCTTCGAGTAAAATTGAAGCCAGCTCCTCCCCTATTACCGTATCCATATTGGACGCCAAAATAGGGATGCCCATTTTCAGTTCACGAGTCAGCCAGGTTTCCAGGCTCGGTTCGGTTCTGGATGGAATATTGTTAAACTGCGGTACTAGCGCAATATCATCAAAAGTATAGGTTTCTCTCATGGTGCCTCTATTTTAAAAACCCAGTTTAGGAAAAACGCCAATAAATGACGATGGTTTTTATTGGTCTGTTTGTTAAAATAGCACTATGATTACCGTTGCCATTCTTACCAAAGACAACCAGGATACGATTGCGGCTACGCTCGATTCCATTAAAGGATTTGACGAAGCGCTCCTTTTGGATACAGGTTCTTGCGACCGCACTTTGGAAATAGCGAAAAATTATTCCAATGTCACCATTCACACCGCCCCTTTTTGCGGCTTTGGGAAGCTGCGGAACATAGCAGCCGATCTCGCAAAAAACGACTGGATTCTGGCACTCGATGCCGACGAAGCGCTCAGCCCTGCCCTGGCGCTGGAAATTGGCAGGACGCCCCTTTCTCCTGATTGCGTCTACCTTATGCCCTTTCACAACTTCTACAATGGCCGGCATATTAAATGGTGCGGCTGGCATCCCGAAACCCATTTGCGGCTATATAACCGCCGGAAAACCGGTTTTGATATGGCTTTTGTGCATGAAGGGCTGCGCCGCGATGGTTTGCGAATCATCGATTTTAAAGAACCGGTCTTCCATTATCCCTATCGCAGTACAGCCGACTTTTTAAGAAAAATGCAAACCTACTCCACGCTATTTGCCGAGCAAAATGCCGGTAAAAAGAAAGCCTCTCTTTTTACGGCAATCCGACACGGATCATTCGCCTTTTTTAAAAGTTACATTTTAAAAAAAGGCTTTCTGGGCGGCAGGGAGGGCTTTATTATTTCGGTCTATAATGGCAATACCGCCTTTTACAAATATCTTAAGCTTGCGGAAAAGTAAATGCTTTATGTGATCTGCTACCATTCAGCCTACGGCGGCCGTTACCGAAATTCAATTACACAGATCAAGTTTCATCTAGATTATCTGGCGAACCATTTTTCTTTTGTCTTTCCCGGCGAATCCATTAAAAAAAGCGTTTGCCTGACCTTTGACGACGCCTACTTTGATTTTTATCATTTGGTCTTTCCTTTGCTAAAAGAAATGGGAGCCAAAGCTGTGCTGGGTGTTCCTTCGGCCTTTATTCAGGATAAGAGCCGCTTGTCCGTAAGCGCGCGCCTCTCTCTTTTAGCGCCGCCTGATTGTTCCGCTATCCGCAAGGATGCTTTCTGTTCATGGACGGAACTTGAAGAAATGCAAAAAAGCGGCTTCGTTTACATTGCCAGCCATGGCCATACGCACCAAAATCTATTGAGCTCCAATGTTGATTTGACAGAAGAGATTATTCATTCCAAACAGATTCTGCAATCAAAGCTTTCTTGTCCCATTGATACCTTCATCTATCCAATGGGTAAATTTTCCGGCGCAGTTCACAGGCAAGTGCGCTTGCAATACAAATATGCCATGCGGCTTGGCGGCGCCCTCAATTACTCATGGCAAAATTCTTCCGGCCTAATCTACCGCCTCTTTGGCGACGATCTTAAAAACCATAAAGGGCCCGTCTCGAAAAAATACTATCCGGCTCAGGCTATGCGGCTGCTATTTAATATGGCTCGCAGCCGTTAGGGCCCTTAGGCGTAGCGGGCAAAGCTTTGGGCGCGGGATATTCCCTTTTTTTGCGAAACACCCGTTTGCCGTCTTGCGGCATGATCATCTTTTGCAACTGCTCGAAATGCGCGGCCAATCCATCCGAAAGCGCTAGATCAACGCCGTTTTTAACTAAATCGGTCTGCTGCACGAGAAGATAGGCGGCCTGCAGTTTCTCATGGTTTTCTTCAGCAATCAGCTGCGGCACGATGTCCCGCAGAACCAGAAGCGCGATTTCATCGGATAGGCGTTCCTTTTTCAGAACATTTAAAATAAACTGGTTGCGGGCAGCCGGACAGGCGCAATCGATTTTAACAAGTTGCTCCATGCAGCTGATAATCCGGTTGACATCTTGTCCGATCCGACGACAGATTTCCCGGTTATTGCCGATCTCCTGACCAAATAACGCTGTGTTAAACAAAAATAAAGCAAAAATCACTTTAAGAGCTTTCATTTTATTTCTCCTTTAATTCTGCTTGTTAACAATTAGATATAATTTTGTAAACAAGAAAAGAAGCGCAATAGGCCAAAAGCGTTAAAAAAGAAAATTGTAAAACCGGCCATTTCCATGAGTTGGTCTCCTGGCGGGTTGCCGCGAAGGTTGCCAGGCAGGGAGTGCTAATCAAAATAAAGAGCAAGAGCGAAACGGCCGTTGCGGTGGAATAGCTTTTTATCAGACTTCCGGATAGCGACTCCCCGGCTGTTGCGAAGAGAATTGAGAGCTGTGAAATAAAGGTCTCTTTGGCGGCAAGTGATGCTAACAATGCGGCGGTGAGCTTCCAGTCAAAGCCAAGCGGCAAAAAGATGGGCTGCAGAAAAAGGGCGATGCGTTCTATTAGCGGGCAGCCATGGCCAAAATCGAAACTTAACGCCCAAAAGAGAATCGATGCTCCCAGAATTACCGTACCGGCTTTAATAAGGTATTGCCTGGCCTTGATTCCGATTTCGAGCAAAGTCTCTTTAAAAGGCGGCAGGCGGTAAGATGGCAGCTCGATAAGAAAGGGAGCGTTTTCACCGGCAAAAAGGCTGATTTTGAGCAGCTTGATGATCAGTAGCGCCAGAACAATGCCGGCGGCGTAGAGCGCCAACAGAATAGCCGCGTTCCACTCTATTGGAAAAAAGATGGGGATCAGCAAGGTAAAGACGGTCAGCTTGGCGCTGCAGCCAATGAGCGGCATAGCCAGCAGCGCCGCCATCCGGTCGCGCCGGTTTTCCATGGTTCTGGTCGCCATAATGGCCGGCACGGTGCAACCGAAACCAAGCAGCATAGGCACGCAGCTGCGGCCATGCAGCCCGATTTTATGCATAAACCGGTCCATAATAAAGGCCACTCTGGCCATATAGCCGCTTTGTTCGAGCAGCGATAGAAAGAAAAAGAGCAATAAAATATTGGGTAAAAAGACGAGCACACTGCCAACTCCCCCGATAATACCGTCGCCGATGAGCGAGGCCAAAACTGTAGGACCCAGCAGCGATTTGACATTTTCCTGCATCAGCGAAAAGAGCATAAGCAACCACTTTGCCGGAAAAGAGCCGAAAAAAAAGATGCTCTTAAAAACGGCAAACATCATCGCAAAAAAGATCGGCAATCCTAAATAGCGGTGCAAAAAGAGCCGGTCGGCATATTCCGACAATGAACGCAAGCTGCATCGGGGATAACATACGCAGAGGTTGCCAATCTGTCCAATGTAGCGGTAGATCTGTTCGGTTATCGCCACACCGACAAACCCCGTCCTTGCTTCCAGTTTTTGCCGTAAAAAAGCGGCCGTTTCAAGAATTTCGCCATCTTTTATGTATTGCATAGCAGCTTCGTCGTTTTCAAGCAGCTTAATAGCAAAAAAACGGGGCGCAGTCTCTTTTTTAACTTCCAAAAGCTCTACGAGCTGCTCTATTGCGCTTTCGATATCGGAAGAAAAACAGAGCTTGCAGCCGCGCGAATAATCTTTGGATAGAGCCGCTTTTTTGATTTCTTTGCAGAGCAGGCATAAATCGCCGCCCTCTATTTCGATGACGGCCATTTCCATCTGGGAAGAGAGCATTCGCAAATTAATTTGAATATCCTTTTTAGCGGCAGCCTGACCTTTGTTTACTGCCAGGATAATGGGCAGACCCAAATCCTGCAGCTGCATGGTCAGGAAAAGATGGCGCTCAAGATTTTCGGCATCGACAACATTGACGATCACATCGGGGCGTTCATTGACTATGTAATTGCGAACAATCATCTCGTCATATGAAAAGGGAGTCATACTGTATGCGCCGGGCAGATCGGCAAAGCTGAGGCGGCACCCCTCAAAACAGGCGCAGCCCTCGTTTTTTTGTACCGTCACGCCGGGATAATTGCCGGTTTGCCGCCGCTCGCCGGTTAACCGGTTGAAAAGCGAAGTTTTACCGCTATTGGGATTGCCGACAAGCGCAACTTTGATTTCACTTTTCATCGGAGAGCTCCACTACGATT
>CAZCPS010000035.1:0-10301 GCA_964499895.1 uncultured bacterium
TCTATATCGGTCTTGGCCTTGTTAATATAGCCCGAAACAATAGACGGTTTAATAAAACCGCGATTGACCGTCAGGCCGGCATTTAAGCCTTCAAGCGCAAGCTGCCATGCGGGCAAGGAAAATTGGCCGTTTTGCGTTTTGCAGTCTATCGTAAAAGTCTCAAAAGGCGAGGCGTCTACAAGGTTCAGACTGCCGCTGCCGATGAAAGCGTCGCACGATGCCTGCCATTTTCCGGCGCGTAGCGCCATCTTTGAGAGCGACAAATCACAGAGCTGCAGAGCCGTAACTCCTTTTTGGTTGCAATCAATAACAAAGCCGGCATGCAGCAGGCCCGATTGCAGTTCATACTCCCGCAGGAAGGGAAAGCTATTTCGCAAAAGAATTTGCAATAATAAAATATGGTCGGCTGCCAGGCAATTTGTCTTTCCGCATATCCGGTAACCCTCCTTGCTGCTTTCGCTGATCTTGAGAGAGAGGGTAAGCGGATTTTCGGCGGCGTCTATTTGACAAGCAAAGTCGAGCCAATTGGCGCTCTTGCTTTGAAAAAAGCCTTTGCCCTCCATAGTATAGGAGTTTTTCAGATTGCCGCGAACCATCTGTCCTGCCGCACGAAGCTTGGGTCCGATACCGGGATTATAAAAGAGCCGACACTCTGTATGTTCCAGTCCATATGTGCTGCCCTTGTGCCGCGCCGTCAAAGAGCCTTCTGTGCACAAGAAACGGATCCTGGCATTTTGGGGCGCAAAAGAGGGCAAAAAATTCACTCGCGGCTCATGCAGAGCATCCAGAATCGGATAATCTATTTCCAGTTGCGCCTCTTTGATACGGGTAGTGATCGCGCCGGTAATATGGGTAAATTCAAGATTGCTAAAATCACCTTTGAAGAAAAGACGATCAAGGCCCTGTGCCGTCAAATTAACCGTCAAAAGCCCCGTAGCCCGGCCTTCAATACCGCAAAAAAGCTGCTTTAACGCCATGCTGCGCTGCAGCAAGCTGCAATCAAGACCATTAAATTTCACACCGGCAATCAGCCGGTCCTTCTCGCGATTCAAATCAAAAGATAAAGCGGCGCCATCCTCAAAATCAATTTGCAACCCTCCCAGGCTCAAGGCATGCGGCTGCGTAAGAGAAAAGCGGGCCCTCACATTTTGCTTGCCGCCGGCAAGTTCAACAATTCCCTCGCGCGCCGATACCCTGGTGCGCAAAAGAGATTCCTTATTGGAAAAGCCCTTCCACGACGGGACAAAAAAATCTAAATCGCCCGAGACAAACACATGCGGCCGCACCAGGTTGACATCAAGGCAAAGCCCCCGATCCAAAGAAATACTAATGCACAGCTCATCTGCCTGCACATCCAAACGGCAGTTTTGCCAAGAAGGCTTAAAAGAACATTTTCTGATAACAAGAGCGCTCTTTTCCAGTCTGATAGACTCATAAGCAAAAGAAGTACCCAGATTTTTTTTCGACATCAGCGAAAGCAGGGAACCGGTCGTAAAACAAAAAAACATGCGGCCGAAAAAAAAGACCGAAAATAGCAAAGAAAATAAAATGATTAAAAGAGTATTTTTATACTTCCCCGCCACCCTGCATTCCCTTCTCATACTGCTCTTTGGTTAAAAGAGCGTCATATTCCGCTATATCAGAAACCGCCATTTTATAAAGCCATTTCAATTCATGAAAATTTTTCGTAACGCTCTCTATTTTTCCGGAAAGGGGCGCGTAAAGCTCTAAAGCCGATTTATTCGACTCAATAGCGCCGATCGAAGCCCCGGCCTCTATCCTCGCGCCTTCCGGCGGCAAGACGGCATTCACGATCTCTCCGATTTCATCTCTTGCATATGGGCATAGCCCAATGGTGGCAATAGCGCCTTGCAGATCTACCCATTCATGGTATTTGGTATAGCGCATTTAATACTCTGGGTTTTTAATTATTCACAAAAATGCATCTCGGCCCAAAGATCGGGCCTTTTTTCTAGCGGCGCCTCTTCTGAAGGAGCGCAAAAATGCTGGGGATAGCCATTATAGCGGTTTAAGCGATAGGCGAAACTAAAAACGGCATTGGGATCAAAACCGAAAAGCGCTTCTTTTCCGATTGTAATATCCATGCTATATGAACCTGTTTTAATCCTGCTTTGCACTTCCAGCAATGCCGCATCGCATAGCAGATGCATATCATCAAATTTGAAACGGCTTACTTCCATTCCATGAGAATGATCGGCAAAAAAAACAAAATGATGGCAATAGCGGGTAAGAAAGCCGCGGGCTTTAGTGGCGCGCAAATCAAAAAAGAGCTCTAAACTGTCGCCCCTGCGCCAGTCGGTCTGATTGCTCTTTTCAAATGGTTTGGCAATATCGGCCCAAACGCTAATGCCCTGCTCTGTCCATGCTAAATAGAGATCGGCAAAATGCTCTTCAGAAAGTAGAGCCGTAAAATGGGGCAGTAGATAGAGCGCTTTGCCTTGCCCGATTTTTTTTTTGCGGCAGCTAAGAGAGGGCGCAAAAAAATTGAGCGGACAAAGCGAGGGTATCTCGCCCAAACGGCTACTCCTCTTCATATGCAGGGGCATCCTCTTTTAGGATAGCGTCAAGCATCACGCATGACGCTTCCTTTAAGCGGTCGCATACCCTTCTGGCCAATCCCACTTTGGCATCATTAACAAGTATTTTACGGCTGCTCTCCATTGACAGAGCGATCCTTTCCTTATCGGCGGAGACTTCCAATGTCTTATAATAACGAATGTTTTTCTTTTTTACATCAACATGCAAATCCGAATGGGTCTCTTCCATACTGGAAAGCGCCTCTTTCAACCAGAGATCCTCTTCATCCTGTGAAATTTGGAGCTCTCTTTTCTGCGGCGACCATTGGCTTGGGCTGCGCTTTGCCAATTTAAAACCTTCCATAAACGGGAAGCAGCGGTAGGCCAGATAGTAAGCTACCGGCTTCTCCTTGGCAAAGCCAAAAGCCTGCCGATTTAAAAGGTCGTCCATTTGAGCAAAGAAGTCAGCGAAAACATGGCGCGCCACTTTCTCTTTTTCTTCTTCAAAATCACTTTTGAAGTCTTGATAGACAGTAGCTTTGAGCCGATTAAACTCCGCGCGAAGCAACAAATTGAGTTCCTCGCCGAGCAATTGATCTCGTAGCACATCCTCAAAGGTCGCCAACTCGTTTGTTTCCGGCTTTTTGATCAATTTAATATTATAAAAATGCTTGCCGTCCTGCGTATAATTAGTCAGACTGCCATGCGTTTCCAACGCGTCGCAAAAACCGGATATATCATCAATCCCCTTCCATTTCGGATCAGGGGCATTGGCGCGGATTATGAGTTTCTCTTTTACCGGATCTATGCGCGACAGATAATCGGCAACCATTTGCGGATTTTGCGCCACCATGCACTCTCTGGAAAAAGAATCCACTTTTAAGCGGAGATTATCAGGCAGCTGTTCCATGATACTAAATGGATCATCACCTTTATATAAGCAAATCTGGACGAACTCATCTAAAATTTTCTGCCAGTTGCTATTCTCTGTTTGCCATTTCCAAAGATCTTTTTCGGTAATTTTAAGTCCGATCTCCTCGAAAAACGCCGTAGCCGATTCAACTTCATAAGTTTTTTGAATCAACCGGGGAAACTTGACGCCGATCTCCTCCAGCGAAAGATACTGCTCCGGCAAATCCAGACCTTTTTCATTGCTAACAGATTGAATATATAGTTGCAGAAGAAGCAGTTCTTCAAAGTTTTTAAGCCTTAAAAATTGCGGCAGCTCATATAAATTGATTTTAGCCTTTTTAACATTGGAGTCCTGCAGAGCGCTCATGGCATGTCCGTCAATCAGGACGCTGCCCCCGACATCGTTAAAATATTTGCGGAACAAAAGCACCGTTTGCCACAGTTTTACAGCCTCTTTGCGGGAGAGACCCAAATAGCGCAATTGATTATCAAAAAAGTTGCCGTCGACAGCCAGCCGTTGGCGTAAATCACCCGAAAGAGCTCCAAGGCCCTTTTTGGCGGAAAGCAGCAAATCCGAGTAAGCCTCCCCATCCGAAACTTTATACCCTTTTTCTTTGGCAATGGCCGCCGCGTTGATGATAAACTGGGAAACCAGATCCAAAAAGCCCTGTCCGAACCAGTCCGCGGGCGTTTTACAGCCGAACAAAGAGAGGTCGGTATAGTAGAGATTATGATCGATGTTTATTTGGGGATACTGGCTTTGCTGATAAAGCAGCACTCGCTTCAAATGGTCGGGTGTAAAGTCATTTTGCGCCAAAAAGAGCTGCGACATGACTTCAAAAGTCTCAAAGTTTACCTGCCCGGCCGCTTGCAATCGGTCAATATTTTGATTGATTTCGGGTTTAAACTCTTGCCAGACCTTTCTGGCCGAAATAAACTTGGCAAACGGATGCTCGTAAAAAACCGTCTGCTTTGATTTTAGAGCCTGCCGGGCAAAATCCTTTTGCACATCCTCAAAATATTCTTCGGCCAGCAGCTGCCCGATACCGCTCTCTAAAAAGTCTTTGGCCAGAATACCGTCATTAAAAATATTGGGATAAGCATTTAAAAAATGGCTTAGCGCTTTAACCTCGGAGAGCATCAAAGGCGAGCCGTCCGCTTTTTTGGCAATCTCCCGATCCTGGGGTTTTTCCACTTGGCGGTAATGCGAAGAGCCGACACCGAAAAAAGTGAAAACAATAACGATAATTCCGGTAACTACCAGATAAAAAAAGACTTGATACTTTCGTAAAAAACGCAGCATGGAAAAACCTCATCCAGTTGTATGCCTTTAGAAAAAAAATAGTATCAAAAAGCAGAGCTTTGTGGCAAGCCACAAAAAGATTAGCGGATTATTCGGTCAGTTTCTCCCAAAAAGCCGTCCAGTTTTTATCGCATAGACTCTTTTTAAACAGCTCCAGTTCAGCGCTTTTTCCTATTTCATTTAAAAAACCGGGCAAATGCTGATCCAGGGTGATAGAGCGCTCCAACCTTTCCTCGATAGCCACTTGCAATCCTTCCAGACAATTCTTTTTAATGATTTTTCTAAACCAGTTCCCGGCATTATAAATATTTCGCAGCTGCTGTTTATGAAAATTCACCAAATATTCAAGACATTTAAAAGGGTGCGCGCCGAACAAAACCGCCTCAACCTTTCTAAAGTTCCCATTAAGTCCATGCCAGACTACCTTATGCCAGCCGCAATCTCCCAACCAGATGGCCGTACAGGTCATAGCTACTTGACGCCTTTTTTCAAAAACAAGCTCTTCATATGGACAGTTTTCATAGCCCAAATACTCCTTTCCCTCTTGCAAAGCCCTGCGTTTGTTTTCTTCAGCCTTTTTTTTGACACTGGCCAAGGCATTATCAGCCAACTGATGAATTTTCAAAGGATTCGGAAATCCTTGAGCCTCAGGCTGCGGCTTAATCGGCTCTTCATCGACAGCCAGGCCTCTTTGATATTCCCCATATGCAATATTTAGTTCTGAACATAATTTATTTCGATCAACAAGCATCACGCATCCTTAATAATATTAACACCAAAAAATAGTACAACAAGCTATTCATTTTGGTCTAGTGCTCAGTCAACATTAAAATTAATATGACTTGGCGAAAACCACCCGCTGGGGGCTAGACTTGCCGGTAAAAATGCAGCGCCCCTTTTCTTTGGGTTCGTCAAACGGGATGCAGCGCACAGTGATGCCAAGCTCTTTTTTCAGCTGGGCTTCTACGGCCTCATCGCCGCTCCAATGGCAAAAGGCAAAACCGCCCTCTTCCTTGAAGAACCGGTAAAAAGCTTCCTTGTCATCAATATAGCGGCTATGCAGCTTGCGAAAGGCTAGCGCTTTTTGGTAGAGATCCTCTTGAATTTGATCCAACTGCTCGGCAATCGTATTTAAAAATTGCTCGCGGCTCTGCTTATCGACCTGCCCTGCCGGCCGGTTTCGTTTGGCGACACAAAGCAAATTGCCTTCGATATCGCGCATGCCGATTTCCACACGGACCGGAATGCCCTTTTTTACCCAATGCCATTTTTTCTCGCCGCCCCGCATATCACGCTCGTCAATCAGCACATCCGCAATACCGGCCAAATCCCGCTTAAGCGCGCGGCAATAATCAAGCACCGTCTCTTTGACGTCGGCATTATGGATGACCGGCAAAATTACAATCTGATAAGAAGCGATTTTCGGCGGCAGGATCAGTCCATCATCATCCGAATGGGTCATGACAAGCCCGCCGATCAGTCTGGTCGTTACGCCCCAGGAAGCCGTATAGGCCTGTTCAATAGAACCTTTTTCATTAACAAATTTGATATTCGAAGCCTTGGAAAAATTCTGTCCCAAATAGTGCGTCGTACCGGCCTGCAAAGCTTTCTTATCCTGCATCATGGCTTCAAGGCAATAAGTGTCATCAGCGCCGGGAAAGCGCTCGGCAGCCGTTTTGACTCCGCAGATCGGCGCCATCGCCAAATGCTTTTCCATAAACGCGGCATAAATGGCCAGCATCCTTTCAGCGTCTTCCCGGGCTTCCTTGGCCGAAGCATAGGCCGTATGCCCCTCCTGCCAGAGAAATTCGGCGGTACGCAAGAACATCCGGGTACGCATTTCCCAACGCACAATGTTGGCCCATTGGTTAAGCTTGATCGGCAGATCGCGGTATGATTCGATCCACTTCGAAAACATTTCGGCAATAATCATCTCGGATGTTGGCCTGATAATCAGCGGCGCTTCGAGCTTGCCGGCCGGAACCAGATTGCCCTTTGCGTCTTTTTCCAAACGAGAATGGGTTACTACGGCGCATTCGGTAGCAAAACCATCGACATGCCGAGCCTCTTTTTGGAAATATTCCAGTGGAATCAGGAGCGGAAAATAGGCGTTTTGTACGCCTTCATCCTTAAAACGGGCGTTTAACTCTTTTTGAATATTTTCCCAAATGCCATATCCCCACGGCAGAATCACCATGCAGCCGCGCACCGGCGAATGCTCCGCCAGACCGGCCGCTTTCACCACCTGGAGATACCATTCCGGATAATCTTCATCACGAGTCGGCGAAATTGCGCTTTTCATACTATCTTCCTCAAATTTTTTTCCAAAAGAGCTTTAACCTCAGCCCTCAACTTCTTACATTTTGCCCCATCGGCACCATCTGTCAAGCAAAACGAATGTTTAAGCATCGCATCAATAATATTATGTTCGATCAGTACTTCTTGTAAATATTCTTCTTGCGGCGCAAAGAGCGAGATGCTGCCCTGATGCAAGTAGCCGCCACGCATGCGGCGCTGCGCCGCGCCGGCAACTTTTTTGCCGCGCATAATAACATCATACTTAGTAGGGCGCGCCATGCAAAAATTAGCGCTCGCGGGCGAAAAACTCTCAAAATCCTTTTCCGTTAAAAACCCCGCGCCATCATTTAAAAGCTCTTGCACCGTCTCCAGCACAGCCCCATTGACAAAAGCGTAATTGGGCAGAGCATCCCTCGAACAGCTTGGATGCTCGGACGGCATCAAAAAAGAAAAAGCAAAATCCCAAATATGAAAAATCACCCCCCCGCCGGTCGGCCTCCTTGCCATTTGCAAACCCAACTTTGCCGCCCTATCCATTTTTAAATATTTGGCGGGATCGCAAAAATACCCGTAAGTCAAAGATAAAGACTCCCACTCGTAAAAATGCAAAATCGGATCGCATTTCCCCGGTACTTCTGCTAGCAGGCGTGAATCGGCTTCCATATTCCAAAACGCGCTATGCTTTCCTGTATCAACAACTTGCAGCATAAAAAACTCGCTTTTTAACCTATTGCTCTGTCAACATTAAAATTAAGGGTAATCCTCCCCATCGAGTCCACGAAAAAACAAAATTACTTTTTACAAACCTATATTTTAATCAAGAGCGTAATTTACAAAAACAAAAGAAGCACATACAATACGGGTAAGTACCAAAAACTAATAAAACGAGTGGGCGTCAGATTATGTTCGACAAATTTACTAATAGGGCCAAACAAGTTATCAAATTAGCCAAAAAAGAGGCTCAGCGTCTAAATCACAACTACTTAGGCACAGAGCACCTGCTTTTAGGCTTGCTAAAATTGGGACAGGGCATAGCCGTCAATGTTCTGCGCAACCAGAACTTGGGCTATGAAACCATCCGGCAAGAGATCGAACGCATCGTCGGCTTCGGCCCGGAGCAACAGGTGCATGGCGACCCCGCCCTTACCGGCAAAGTCAAAAAAGTATTTGAATTCGCGAATGAAGAAGCCGCTAATCTCAACCACAATTATGTAGGTACCGAACACATTTTACTGGCTCTTCTCCGCTTAACCGACGGCGTAGCGGCCCAAGTGCTGGAAAATCTGAATGTCAATCTCAAAGAGATCCGCAAAGAAGTCTTAAAAGAGCTGGAAACCTTCAACCTGCAGCTGCCGCCGATGGGCCTCGCGGGCGGATCCATTAACGAAAAATCCTTTCAGGATAAAATACCGGCAGAAGGCGGCATGGGCCTTTCCTCCGATAAAACTCCGGCGTTAAAAGCTTATGGCCACGATTTGACCGAACTCTGCCGCGAAGGCAAGATGGATCCGGTCATCGGCCGCAAAAAAGAAGTGGAAAGATTAATATTAATCTTGTGCCGCCGCCGCAAAAACAATCCCGTACTGCTTGGCGAAGCGGGAGTGGGCAAAACAGCGATCGTAGAAGCTCTGGCGCACGCCATCGTTCAAGGCAAGGTGCCTGATAATCTGCGCAACAAACGGCTGATTTCACTTGACTTGACCCTAATGATCGCCGGCACCAAATACCGCGGACAGTTCGAAGAGCGCATCAAGGCGGTCATGGACGAGATTCGTAAAAACGGCAATGTTTTGCTCTTTATCGATGAAATCCACACTATAGTTGGCGCCGGCGCGGCCGAAGGGGCGATCGACGCTTCAAACATTCTAAAACCGGTGCTGGCGCGCGGCGAAATCCAGTGCATCGGAGCCACTACCCTGGATGAATACCGCAAACACATTGAAAAAGACGCGGCTCTCGAACGGCGATTTCAAAAAATTCTGGTAGCGCCCCCCTCTTTAGAGGAAAGCCAGGAAATTCTTATCGGTCTGCGCACCCAATATGAAGACCACCACAAATGCAGTTACACCGAAGAAGCGCTGCAAAGCGCCGTCTATCTGTCCGACCGTTACATTACCGGCCGCTTTTTACCCGATAAGGCCATTGACCTGATCGATGAAGCCGGCGCCAAGGCGCGCATTTCGACCTTGCACCAGCCGCCCGAGCTTATCAAATTTGAAGATGAGATTGAAACCCTGCGCGCTTCAAAAGAAGAGGCGATTGGCAAGCAGGAATATGAAAAAGCCGCCCGTTTGCGCGACTCGGAAAGGAATTTACGGGAAAAGCTCTCCAACATGAAAAAAGAGTGGGAAAGCGGTAAAGACCGGCAGCGCACAATCGTAAATAAAGATGATATTGCCTCGATTGTAGCCGCGCAAACCGGCATCCCGCTGACTCGTCTGACACAAGGCGAAACGGAAAAAGTTCTTAATATGGAAAATGAACTGGAAGAGGATATTATCGGTCAGACCAAAGCGGTCAAGGCCGTCTGCAAAGCCATCCGCCGCTCCCGCGCCGACATTAAAAACCCTAACCGCCCGATTGGCGCCTTCCTCTTTTTAGGGCCTACGGGCGTCGGTAAAACGCATCTGGCGAGGCTGCTTGCCTCCCATCTGTTTGGCGGCGAAGACGCGCTGATCCAAGTCGACATGTCTGAGTACATGGAGAAATTTGCCATCAGCCGCATGACCGGCTCGCCTCCCGGCTATGTCGGACATGAAGAGGGCGGCCAGCTGACCGAACAGGTCCGCCGAAGGCCATATTGCGTCATTCTCTTTGATGAAGTAGAAAAAGCACACCCCGATGTCATGAACCTGCTTTTGCAGATTCTTGAAGAAGGCAAACTGACCGACTCGCTGGGCCGCAAAGTCGATTTCCGCAATACTATTATTATAATGACCTCCAACCTTGGCGCCGATTTGATCCGCAAATCGACGGAGGTGGGTTTTGGCGTCAAAGCCGGCGCGCTGGATCCCAAGATCATCGAAGAAAAGATTGACAGCGCCGTAAAGAAGCACTTTAAACCTGAATTTATCAATCGCTTAGATGGCACGGTCATCTTTTCCACGCTCGACAAAGCCTCGCTTGGAAAAGTGGTCAACCTTGAGTTTAAAAAGCTGCAAAAACGGCTGATCAATAAATCCATCGAGCTCTCTTTGGATGATGAAGCCAAAAACTGGCTGGTGGAAAAGAGCTATCAGCCGGAAATGGGC
>CAZCPS010000036.1:0-10192 GCA_964499895.1 uncultured bacterium
TTTGAAGCAGCCGAAAATCCAAAGCTTGAAGCGGATTGGGTATATCAAAGGGGGGGCGATACTGAGCCGGAATGCTGTCTTCTATTTCGGGGGTTGTTTTTAGAGCTGCGTCAAACAGTTCTTTATCTAAAAAAAACGCCGGAATCAGCTTCCATGACCAGCCGTCATTTTGCACTGCCAGCATGCATAGCTCTTTTGTAATTTTACCAAGTGAAATATAGCGTATGGCCGGGCCGTACCTGTCGATTATCGCAAGCCAATCATTGCTTTGCAATTGTTCTATTATGTTTTGAGGAGTGTATTCTATCATTTCGGGTTCGTAGCACAGAGCTGCTTTGCATACTTTGGAAGTTTTTCGGTGCGCGGGAATATATTTTAGCGCAAGAGGTCTGCTTTTTACGGCTAGTATATCCAGTTGTTCATCAGCTATTTTTTCAGGCACATGGCGAATGGCTAAACCATTTATTTCAACTGCAAAACAGCAATGCCTGTAAGATCGCCACACAAGTGGTACAAAATACAGGTTTTCGGGGTCTTGTGATAAAACGCTGCGAATAAGACTGTCTGTCAGGCGTTCTTCGCCAATTAATGTGATTACACAGGGATCTTTGAAAACGGCAATTTCCAGCAGATCGTTTGTCCATTTATCTTTTAAAACATATTGCAGGGCAAAAGAATTGTTTGCGACCGCTATTTTAATTAAAAGATCCGTTACCAGATGTTTTGAAACATGCTTAAGAGCAAGCCCGTTTTGAAGGAGGGCTGCTTTAATTACAAAAGGATTCTCTTTGTATTCCGGAGGAAGTATTTCTAAAATTCTTCCATCACGGCAAGTGGCGATTAATACCAATCGCTCGGTTAAAAGATGGCCCGGAATCAGCCTGATTGCAAAAGGCGCAGTTGATACCGCGGCTTCAAGTAGGGCGTTTGTCATAAATTTTTCCGGTATGTTGCAAATCGCTTCGCCGTTATGTCTAATCGCCGCAAAGCAGAGCTTTTCATTTAAAAAAGAGGGGGAAACTTCACGGATGTTTATTTTTCCTTTTGCGATGTTGGTTTCCATGTTTTCCAGGTCTCTGACGCTTTCGAAAAGAGTGCTGATAAAAACTTTTTTTACCTCAGCGCTTTTTTCGTGGGGACCATATTGTTCCGGGTGCTCGACCTTGGCAACAATTTCCCTTGTAAAATACTCGGAAAGAGCCGGCAGCATGGTCAGTTCCGGCAGCCATGTGTTAACGGCATCGGGCGACCTGCCTAATGTTTCAAGTGCTTGCCGGTAGACGCGCAAGTCCGTTTCAGAATCTATGGGCGCGTTGCTGATGGATTCGCGCATTAGTTCACAAAAGCGGAAATTACCGCTTTTTCCGGCTTCAATAGAATAAAACATGTTAGTCACTAAGGTTATAAGGAAAAAGGTGCTTATTATGAGGGGTTTACAAGGAGTTTGTCAAGAATTTTCTTTTTTGCGGTTATGCCCAAATCTTGAAGTCCATTGGGTGTAATTTATTTTAATTTTTTAAAAAAGTTGGCGAGCGCCGTGTTGCCGGACAGCTGCGCTTCGTCGCAAAATTGCCGGCGGTTATCGATTAAAAGCCTGCTAACTCGTTTGTTTAAATGATCGGCTTGTAAAATGGCGCGCAAAGAACTTTTCTGATTGTCAAAAATGGCTGAGCAGACGGTTTTTATTATGAATTCATCGGATATTCGATCTTCAAAGTTCTCTGCCAGCCATTGGGCAAGATGAGGTTTATCATAAAAAAAGTCCATGAAGATTTCTTCCAGTTCACAGCTCTCTAGCAGAGCTGTTTGTTCGGGATGAAATTCTTTTAGCCACGCTACTGTTTTTTTGCATCCCATGTTTATGGCGAGATAAATACCATTTTTGATTTGATTAGGTTCAAGCGGTTGTCTTAACAGGTTTTCAAGCAAAAAAAGGTTGTCGTTTTCAAGACCTTTTTCCCATAGCAGGGTAAGATCTTCCTTATCAAGACGCTGAAACATTTGCAGCTCTTTGTCAAAAAAGATTGCTGCTTGCGAATCGTTCAAGGCCATTGCCGCGCAGTATAAATCAATGTAATCCTGCTTTTGAAAGTTTTGGGCGATAAAACAGTGGCTTTGCGCCCAGTACAGCAGTTGCGGGTGCCCGCTTTTTAAAAAACAGTTGGTAAACAGACGGTAATTGTTATGCAGCAGTTTCCACATGGGATTATAGCGGGTTAACAGAAAATCATAGATGGCCTCCTTGCCGCTTCTGGCGGCAGAGAGCAAGATGTCTTTCATGCTGTCAATGGAAATTTGTTCCAGCAATTCTTTTGATTCCAAAAACTCAAAAATCTCAATGTCGCCTTGCGCAGATGCCATAATTAATATGTGCCGGCAGTTTTCCACTGAGAGCTTTTGCCATATTTGACAGGATTCAACAGCTTTTATCATCTGCTCGTTTTTTTCTTTTAAAGCTCTTAGAAAAACCCTGTAAAAATAGGGAGCGTTTAATCTGTCCATTATTTGAGAGAGCTTTTTGAGGTTTTTGCCCGCAAGATATTCTCTTAAATAGCAGCTGATCATTTCATTGACTTCGTAAAGGTTTTGATAATAAACCTCATTGGCTAGAATTTTAAGCCGGCGAATAACACCGGAGCTGCTTTCAGGCATATCGACGATTCTGATTGGGTTTTGCTCAATTTCTGTTTTTATCAGATTAAATTCTTCAGGTGTAATTTTTTTGATCAGTTCCCTGTAAATTTCCACGGACTGTTCTAAAAAGTGTTCGTGGTTTTTACTGCGAAGAAATACTTTTGCTATAGCCAGTATCTGTACCTTTTCAAAAAAAACGGGATCATAGAACATCATTTGCTCCATCAGATTGCTGCCCCACATTCCCTGTTTGACTTCGCTAAGAATCGTTTGAAAAAACATTAGGGTGATAGGAAAATTTTCGATAATGCGCCTGTGCAGCTGCTTTCTGGAGTTGATTTGATTTTGATGCTCATTCGGCTTTAGGGTGTCTATGGTTTTTCCGTCGGAAAAGAAACGCTTGATTGTCTTTAAATCTTCCCGTCTTTCTCTTTCTTCCGACCTGAAAATTCTCTCGCCGATTAATAAGCACAGATCTTTTAACTCGCCGGCGGTTTTACCGGCTTTGGCGCAGGAGGTTTCTCTTGATTGCAAAACAGCGCTAAAATTCAGGATTGCCTGTTTTAGAGAGGGCTCCTGTTGTTCTTTAAAAACATTTTCCGCCAGTAAAACCACCCTTTCCATTAAAGGTAGGAGTCGTTCGGTAATTTGGCTGTCATTGAAAATTTCACAAACGGGGGTTTCCCGTTTGTTTGTCAGCGCGATTGATATGGCATGCAGCTCATGCGCTGTTTCTCTAAAAATTCGTAATGAATAAGTCATAAAAAAAATATTTAATTAACGAATTATAGCAAATGTGGAATTAAATGTGCATTAAATATTATTATTTAATTTTTTTGGGGTATATACCCAAGAAAATTCAAAAGTTGGTCTGAATCAAAAAAAAACAGGATAGGAAAAGATATGCAGGATAGAACTAAAATGGCAATTTTTCTTCTGTCAAATCTTCGTTGAACTCTATACTTTCCCGATTACGCAATCTTTTGTACTCCAATTTTCTATCAGGATGGCAGCCAGTTTAAAAAACTTTTTGTGCGTCGCATAATTTAATAACAGACCGGCCTCCTTTTTAGGAACAGCTTCCTTTTCTCCCAAAAGCCGGTTAAAAACATGGCATACATCTTCTTCCTTATCGTTGTTTCTAAAAAAAAACCTGACAAACAGTTCCCAGCGGGACAGGGATGTGGTTTCCGGAAAAGAAGGGTCATCAAAATCAGATGCTTTCAATTGTTGAATCTTTGATTCAAAATCAATAAAATTAAATAGTTTAGTTTTTAAGTTAAAATCTTCGATAATTTTTTTGTTAAATTTGCAATAAAGTTCCCTGAGAGGATAGGAACTTTTTGAAAAAGAAAAACACCATCTCGATTTATTAAAAATTAGGGCCGGATCAATTTTTTTGAATTCTTCTTGCAGGGCGTTGCTTAAAGTTTGCTTATGATCTAAAGTTTCATAAATAAAATCCTTGTCCAAGGCTATTGCTTCCAGCAAACTTTGGTCGCCGGTAACCAAACATTCTTTTTCGGAAGCTTTTAATAAAATTATAAAATCCTCATGAGAGAGAGGCGATGTTTGTAATGTAAGAATATTTACGGTTTTTCCGTTTGGAGAGTCCTTGTTTTCGTACAGCAGTTTGTGGTTGTACATTACTTTGGAAATGCCATGCCGGTCAAGAGTTGAGAAATTTGTCTGATTCCACCAGCAGAGGTGTTTTGCGCAGTAAATGTTTATATTTTTTTTATCGGCGTTTTTGGTTTTTTCGCACAGGAAGTTAATAAATTCGGGAAGTAATTCATGTTGATTGCAATAAGCAAAATATAATGAGTTGTTTTCGTCGTATTCATCAAAAGATTTACAGGTTCCTCTTATCGCGTTTTTCACATCGTCTGATGATAACGATGCCAATAGCCGCAACCGTTCCTTGCTGCTTTTTTGGTATAGTTCCTTTTTGGAAAACTCCACCAGGCTTTCATCTACAATAACACCCTGTGTGCTATCTCCTACTCCGGTAAAGCATATGTTTGGATTGTAAGGAAAAGGGATGAGTTTTTCATTAGAATAAGGGTTGTGGTTGTATTCTGTTAGTAATATCAAAGTGGGGTCTTTTATCTTGTTAGCCAAGAGCTTAAGTTCATGGTTTGAAAAAACTATCGCGCCAAGGCATATTTTTTTTGCACAGGCGTTTATTGGGTCTGTTTCTCTTATGGAGCTGCTTGAAATTACCGGAATTTCCCGTTCCTGCGTTTGAAGGAATTTCAGGGCATGATTTGAGTTGACTGTGATAACAGTATAGGCGTCAGGTTTTTCGGATTTTAAAATTCTTGCCAATTTTAGCGCGAACATCAAGTCTCCCAAACCGCCCATGGCGCCGGCAAAAATAACATAAGCCTCTTTTTGTCCATCGGGAGAGGCTACGCAATTTATTGTTGCGGGATAGGCATTTGTTAAAAAGGTTTTATCGGAGCTTGAAATAAAACGATCGGTGTTTATAGTCATAATTTGTTTTTTTTAAAAAAATTAATAACAATATTGTAATAAAAATTGTGTATATATCCAAGTTTCAAGGGGTTTTAAAAAATAAAAAGATGATTGATTTTATTGGTTAATTTATGATAATATATAACATATAATTAATTTATTTACATTAAAATTTATGACTTCATCCGTATCATCCAGTCTTTATGCGACTTTTTGCCGTAACCAGGAAGCCGACGCCGTTTTTTTTAGGTCTACTCAAGAGAATTCCATTCCTAAACCGCGTCTACGGCGCGCTCTCGCTCTTGTGCAGCCATCTTCTGTCAGCAATATTGTAAATATCGATGAGAATGAAAAAACAGTTCCTCTATTTGAAAGCGCGAAAAGATATTTGAATGAGCGTTATCCGGGAAATCCCGCAATCAGACTGGCAGTGTATTTGGAAGGGAGTGGTTTGGGTAGCAATAAGAATAAAACCAATAAAGCGCTTGATGTTTATCTGGCAGCTATTTTGAGTGACATTCTGGATGTTGACGCCTGTGAAGATCTTTGCGAGTCCTATCCATCGTCGGACAAGGCCATAAAAGATCTTTTTTCGCCGTTGGCAAGCTTGTTTAATAAGGGCGGCCGCTCTATTTTGACATTGTTTGCCATGGAATTTAAAAAAAACAATGGTTTTGAGGTCCATTCCTGTAAGCAGCAGCTTGACCGGCTGATAGCTGAAAATGAAGCTGCCGGTGAAGATGAGCGGCTTGCCTGGGTGCTTTGCGATTGCGATAGCCAAAGAATCAGTTACCTGATTTCGAAAGAGGATTTGTTTACTCTGGAAATTTTGCTGCCGCTAATGTTGCAGCGACCCGGTTTATCGATTGCCGTTTTTAAAAAATTATGTCGCGTGCTCTTTTTAAGAATAGTTTACCGTTCCGAGTCTTTTTCGCTCTGCTTGCCGGAAAAAAAACATTTATTGGCTCTGGTTTTAAAGGTTTTAAAAAACATAAGGGAAGCGGCAAGCCCTGCTTTTCAAGAGGCCATTTCCGAGCAATTGCAACTTTTTCAGGGAATGTATTTATTGAAGCTGGATCATATAATGCAGCCGCAGCTCGTGAGAAATAATCTTCAGGGCGGGCATGTGAGCCCGTGCAAAGGAGAGCGCGCGATGAACTTTTCAGACGGTTATGTTCAGGTGAAATCGCCTATGATCAGAAACGAAAGCGGCTCATTGTCAAGTGGTTTTTATAGCGGTTCGGTGCTGGTGAAATCAGGTGAAGAATATTCCGTAAAAACTCTTTCCAAGTTTTCTTCATTTTTTCCGGAGGGCATTGATGAAACAGAATTGCTTGAGGCAATTAATTATGTTATTCGTCATCCGTTAAATAGACCTGCCATTACCGGTTTGGGAAGAGAATATGTTGGCAGGTTTTTTCGCCAGGACCATAGCGTTATTGATATGATTATATGGACCAAGACTCAGGTGGTAGACGGTGAGCAAATTTCATCTATCGAAACGGCCTATCCATCTTTTTTGCGTGATATGAATAATGAGGAGGAATCGACAAATTATTCCAATCTTCAGGCGGTGGCGGTAGATAATGCCCATGTGGCATCGACTATTATAGCGCCGGCCTCTCCCTTAAAAGTGATTACCGGTAAAATCGCCGATCTTTCGCCGGTCAAGATAAAGACACGCTATAAGGACGGAAGAAGCGAGATTTTAAAGCGAAAAATGGAAAAGTTTTTTGAAAAGAACCCCCAATTCGAAAACATGCAGGTGCCGGAGCGGTCTTCGTACTATTTAATCAAGAGTCCTTTTGAAGAAGTGGTTGGTAATATTACCTATATGTTTCAACAGGCGATAAAAGAAATAAAACGCCATGGTGAAGATGATAATTGTCTGGAAGATCGTGAAATCAGTATGAGCATTTCGAAAGTTGAGGACTCGCTTGCGATGTATCTGGTGTGGCAGCGCTCTTCTTTTGAATCTTTTTTTTAAAAAAAGCAAAAATATTCTTTTGGCTGCCTGCTTTAGATTTTAGAAGGCGGCAAGTCTCTTATGGGTGATAAAAGGCCGCTTATGCTTCGCGGAGACATGGCTTGTCTTTGAATGGCATGCCTGGTTTCGGCCGGCATTTTGCGCATATAGTGGCTTTCCAGTTCGGCAAAAGAGTTGCGGAAGAAAGTGGAGAGAGGGGTAATTGTGTCGACCAGTATCTTTTCATCTTCTTTTGAAATCGGCTTATGGTCGATCTTGTTTTGCATAATAGCGTTATATTTGTCTATGAAGGCATCGATGGTTTGGGATTTTAAATTTTGCAGCTCTTTTTTCTCTTCCTGACTTGGAGCGCTTTTTTTATTAAGAACCGCAAACCGTTGAGATTGGCTTTCTTGTAAAAAAGCTTTTGGTTGAAGCGCCTTTTTGCCGGTGAAGTCTTTGTAGCGATCAAAAAATACTTCCAGAGCCGGCTTAAAGGCGGCTTTTTCAAAGATGTGGGGAGCTACAAAATTAGTGGAAATGGAGTATTGGAGCAGGCTGGCGACCTCTCTTAGCCGGCACATTATGTGGATAATTTTGTCGACATCATAATCTTTGGGATAGTAGTTTTTTTCATACCAGTTGGGATCAAAAGAGATGCTTTGCAAAGAAGAGAAGTCATATTGCGATTGGGCTTCAAAAGAAAGAGTCTGTCTGGCGACAGCCGAAGGCGTGCCGGAGATGACTAAATGCTTCGGAAAACCGTTAGCTTCAAATTTTTCTTGTAAAAAGCGCACATTTTCACCGGAATTGGTTGCGTTGGGCTCTGTTATGATTTTTTCTGACAACGCGTTTTTTATATCTTCGGGAAATTCGTTTAATCTCGCCTGCAGGTAATCTTTAATGGTATCGGCCTCGGTTTGACTGAAAATAATACCGGCAGAGGTGCCGTGCCCCCCAAATCCGGAAATAAAAATATGCGGAAATTTTTTGAGAGCTTCAGTGCTGTTTTCTTTTAGCAAAGAGCGAAATGATTTCATAATTTCATCATATGCCCTGTCAACCTGGCGCATGTCGTTATTGCCCATGATAACCCAGGCATCGCATTTCCCCGGAGGCGGGGCGGTGTCGCCTTGTCGTACAATAGTGATCGGTTCATTGAAAGCTTTGGCAATAGTCAGTGCGTCTTGAGTGGCGTTCTTCTTTTGCAAGACATTGAAGATGTGGTCTAGCTTTGAAGTAGAGTCAAGGCCCAGTTTGTTTCTTAGCTCAATCGCCCGATCTTCGGCGCTAAGGCTTATCCTGGTGGCCTTGTTTTGTAATGCTTTTCTTTGTTCGGGAGGCAATTTGTTAAAAGCGCTTTCTATAACTTCTCTAAAGGAATTGTGGCCGGCGGCGTGCCTTTGAATTTGCAGCCAGGAAAAATTTTGGGTTTCGCCTGTTTCGTTTTTGGGTACTTTTTGTTTTAGGATTTTGCAAAAATGTTCGGTTATGGTTGTTTGCAGGGAAGTATTCCCGGCTTCCTGGTCAACAAGCTTTAAAACATTGATTTTTTGGGAGAGTTTTCCCATGGATTCTTGCATGATATTGCCTCGATGGATTTTGGCGGCTTTAAGAATAACGGGCATTTCTTCTTTACTGAAGATGTTGACACCTTCGGTTTTTGATCCCCTTTCAACGATGGCGTTAATCAGCGAAGCTGTAGCTTCAGGTCCGCCCGTTAGCAGGTTTTCCTGTTTTAAAAAACTTTTGGCTGCTTCGTCCAGGCGCTTATCGGTAGTTACGCAAAAAGAGCGGTCCTTTCCTGCCGCTTCGAACCCTGATTTGTCGTTGCCCTTGGGAGATTTGTCATCGCCAAGGTAGATCATGTCGCAGCTGTTTTGGGGGATGTCTTGCAGGTTTTGAGCGGCATGCCGGCTATATCCGTCAATTTCAACGCGCTGTCCATCACTGTCATAGCCGACCAGGAAATTGCCGCCGGCAGCGCCGACTAAGATGTTTCCCATTAATTCTTTGGGTATATGTCCTTCTATGCGTTTGCAGATGCGGTCGACATCGTTGCCGGAGTTGATTACCAGAAGGCCGCCCGCTTGCAGGTAGGTGACTATGGATTCGTAGGCAGGCGAATTTCCTATGTTAAAAGATTCCGTGGGTTTACCTGCTTCGGGGGCAGCAGCCAGGGTGCCGTCAAAATCGGCTACAATAAAACTGTGGTTTTTTACCGAATTAATGAAACCCGGTCGGTAACCGGTTTGTTCTATAGTGCTTAAAAGGTTTTCCGGATGCATCAGATAGCGCATGGGGGTTGCTTTGTCAATGCCCTTCATGCTCATTTCAAGGGTTGTGCTGCCGGCTTGGGTTAATTCATATTTTTCGATTAGCTCAGGTGCCTGTTCTTTTATAAACGCAATAAACTGGCTGCGTTTTTCGCCATTTGGCAAAGCAAGCGCTAGCTGCGCGATCCTTCCGCCATACTGGCGCTCTTCGCAACGCGGTTTGACATTTTGCTTTTTTAACGAAGGCGATAATAAAGCTTTTGCAATCGACTGAACCTCAGACGATAGCTGTAAATTTTCGTTGGGAGATTCGGACAGGTTGGCTTCTTTTCTTATATTGGAGATGTCGAGACTTTCCTCTTTTTCCAGTTTTAAAAGAAACTTAGCGTAAAGGGTTTCCAGTTTTGTCAGGTCTTCTTGAGGGATCTTGATTTCAGTGGCGGCTCTAATAGGGTAGAAGCTTTTTGATAGTTTCTCCGGTTTGATTTGAGGTATTTTTTGGGAAAGAGCATTGACTTTTGCTTCCAGTTTATTGACCTGTTGAGCGTTTAAGGGTTGGGAAGATATAGGTAATTTATGGTCGTTGTTAATTTTGTAATTACCCGACATATAAATACCCTTGTTAGTTTAATTCTATTAATAATGTAATTGTTTTTAAATAAAAAGGTTTATTTGTTAGTTATTATTAAAAAGACGCTTGGGTCTCGTAAGTAGAGGGCTTAATAGGGTGCTAAGTAATTAAGGGAGAGAGTCTTTCTGACTCGCAGGAGCTTTAGGGCCTGTAAGGAAATAACTGCCCATTTCAGAGAGCGCGAAAGCTCCCGCGATTGACCGATCG
>CAZCPS010000037.1:0-10124 GCA_964499895.1 uncultured bacterium
GGATCTTTCTTCATATGCAGCGGCTCTGTGAGTAGCGCTGTATCGGCAGCTGGCGGGAAATTGGGCGGCAAGGCTTGCGAAAGCCGTACGAAACGCTTCGGCGTTTCAAAAGAGAGGTGGCGCAGCAATTGATCGTCAGGACCGATGCCGGTTATGCTGTGCCCATAAAAGTAGGGCGATAAAAAACTTTTGCGGGTGGCCGGAGCGCGAAAAGAGCTGTAATTGCGGTAGGCAGAAGATAGTTCATCGAAAGTAGCCGCTTCCGGTTTATAAAAAACCAGATTAATGAGCTGGGCTGTCTTGGCTCTGATTTGAGGGGGCAAGAGATTTTGACTGAAGGAGTGGTGAGCTAAAATAGATGAGGTGTAATGTGCTATTAGCCATTTATGGGCAAAATCAGATTGGAAACCGTGTGTTTTAGTCATTTAATATTCCTCCGAAGCAATTTGTAAAGATAAGTAATATTAAATATTTGTTATTTTTTAGCAAGAAACTGTTGAGATTAAATTAACGGATGATAGGCCAGGGCAGACCTTTGGAATCCAGACTGTGGGTTTCCAGCCAAAGATCGATTTGTTTTTCGATTACCTGGGCCTGGCTCACGACCATGCCCAATTCGGTAACTTCCTTGATTTCGGCAGCTGCCGTTGCTAGCGTGCTAAGTTCATTGTAGATTACGCTGTCATCATCATGCAAGCCCACCCGTTCCAGTTCGGAGAGCGATAGCTGCAAGGTTTCGATATTGTCGATAATTTGATCGCGGTAGCCTTCCAACCGCTCATTTTTGCTTAGGGTCATTGTGAATCCTTTTCGTAAATGGGGTGGACTTCGAAACCGGTTTCTTGCACGGCATATATCAGCCTGGCAATCGGTTCCCATGGCGCGTGTTTGTCTATATGCAAAAGCACGCGGGTGTGTGTTTTGTTGGAGGGCAGAATGCCCATCTTATACTGATGGAGCAATTCTCTTTGGATCGTTTCGACGGCCGAAATAGGGTAATCGTTAATTTCGGTGATCCATTTGTATTCGCCTTTTTCTGTGATGCTCAAGTTGACATGGTGCGTATCTTCGGTGTTTTGAAAGATTGGGGCGTTGTTTTCCGTTTTTAACTTGACCAGCTTTAATTTGGTGTCATAGAGCGATGCCCGCGATATGGCCAGAGTGGCGAAGAAAGCCAGCATCAAAAAGAGGAAATCAATCATGGGCGCGAAGTTAAATGTCAAATGGGACTTGAGATTTTCTTCCGGTATTATGCTCATGAGCGTTAATCCTGGTTTTGGTTGTCAATTAAATTGCTAAGCGAGACGGCCTCTTTTTCCACGGCATTAAGTCTTTTAGTCAGCCGGTATTTCAGCAGCGAATAAAAGATCATGGCGATGATCGCTACAATCAGTCCCGCTACGGTCGTGCCGACGGCAATGCCCAAACCGTCAAAGAGCGACGCGATGCTTTCCATGGACCGGTTGATGTTGTAAAAAGCGTAAAACATGCCGATAACCGTGCCGAGCAGCCCCAGCATCGGCGCAATAAGAATAATGTCGTTTAAGAGCGAGATGCGCTGCCACGAGCTCACGGTGGCCCGCCGTCCTTCCGATTTTATCGTTTCAAGCATAAATTGCGGGCCGAACTTGCGGACCATAATGCCGCTGGCAATGATATTGGCAAATAGGCTGCGACTGTTTTCCTGGCAAAAACGCACCGCTTCATCATACTTTTTGAGTAACAAAAGCTGTTGGAGCTGATTAATGATGTTTTTGTTCATCATATCTTTCAGGCGGAAGGAGAACATGCTATAGAGCCAAATGATAAGCGAAACCATTGACATAATGATCAAAATGGAATAGATCACCGGCGAAGCAAAAAAGATTTCCTGCATGTTCAGCCGGGTAATGAAGGTCTTTTTAACCTGCTTGCCATCCGCCGCAGGGGCCTGTTCTTCAAAGTCGGTAGAAGCGCCGAGCGCTTCATCAATAAAAGACTCTTTTGCCTGCTCGTTTTCGGCAGTAAGAAAATTGTAAGATCCAAAAGACTTATTCTCTTGTGCCGGCAGAGCGCAGAAAAGCGATCCGGCCAGGACGGTCAAGATGGCGAAAATTTTCATTTAGTTGCCGAGGCGGAAACCCACCTTTTTAATGGTGGGAGGAAACCTCGCTCCTCATGTTGTTGCTTTAATTCCCTTGTTTTCCCGGGGGTAAGTGCTTTGCGTGTTTGACTTTTCCCAAATTACAAAAAATACCAATTTAAAATAGTTTATGCAAGTAAATATTTTAATGCTGCGCGCTTTTGTTAAACGCGTTCATCAGTTACACTGTTTGTTATGAAAACGGCCAAAGACCTATATATTCCCTGCACCTATGAAACGCGGCATCCTCTATTGCTGGATCGTTTTTTGTTCGTTCCTTCCAATTATAGAAAGCACGCTGATTTCGGCCATTTGGATTTGCCCGGTCTGTTTGGTAATTCCAATCCGGTAAATGTCGAATATTGCAGCGGTAATGGCGCTTGGGCGGCGGCCCGGGCGGCAGATTCGCCTGATGTCAACTGGCTGGCCGTGGAAAAAAAGTTTGACCGGGCCCGCAAAATCTGGCTCAAAGCCCATAATCAAAACTTGCCTAACCTGTTTGTTGTATATGGTGACGCGCTGGATTTTACGGACCATTATCTGCAAGAAGGTTCCGTCTTTGCGGCTTTTGTTAATTTTCCGGATCCATGGCCCAAGGACAAACATGCCAAACACCGGCTTATTTGCCCCGCATTCCTGGATTGTTTGGGCTCTGTCTTAAAGCTCGGCGCTGCGGTTACGCTCGCAACCGATAATGATGCCTATGCCGGGCAAATGATTGAGGCTTTCTTTCAAAAAAAATGGCATTCCCGGTTTGAGCCGCCTTATTTCAAGACTGTTTGGCCGGAATATGGCGATTCCTATTTTAAAGCATTATGGGAAAGCAAGGGCCTTTCTATTAAATACTTATCTTTCGACTTTTCCGGCTGATATAATAACTTGTGATTAATTATACTCGTTAATTGTAAGTTAATTTGCAAATTAATCTTTTTGTATTATAATTAGTTATAGAAAAGAGTTAATTTAATTATAAAAAATCGGAGGTTTTATGGAGCATTCCTTTTGGGGTTCTTCCAAAGCAAATTTACCATACAAAGAGTTAAATCTGCTGCAAAACGCCTTTTCCCACCCCAGAGAAGACTGGAATGAGAAAAAGCGCAAAAAAATTGAGAAAAACCTGGAGTCGCTGGAAGTAAAAGCCGAAGAGATCGGCGGCGATTTCAATATCAAACTTCAGCAGTATATGCCGGGTTTTCGTGATTTTGTCAAAAACCATGCAAGCCTTGATGATAAAACGATTGCGAGTTACCGCGAACAGTTTGAAATGCTGCAAAATGATCTGAATGTCTAAAAAATGAAGGGGAAGGCGATAACCTTCCCCATTTTTCGGGGCAGAGGGATTCGAACCCCCGACCTACTGGTCCCAAACCAGCCGCGCTAGCCAAGCTGCGCTATGCCCCGCTTAAGAATATCAGTTTAGTTTTTTTTCTTCTTTCAGGCAATATGTTCTTGTTTTTTGCCCTCTGAATATGCAAATCTAAAATTTGTTATCAAGGAGCCTCTCATGACGGATTTTAAACAATATCAAAGCTATAGCGAACTTGAAAAATTAAGCCGGCATCCACTTGATTTGACGGCCGCCGGGGTGTTAACGGCCGGGCGGATCGAGAGGTTTCAATGCCGGGCGGCAGGTTTTACCTATCTATATGCCGGCGAGCGAGTCTCCAAAGAAGTAATGACAGCCTTGTTTCAGTTGGCCAAAGAGAGCGGTGCCGTCTCGAAAATGCTTTTGATGCAAAGCGGCGGCGGGATCAATAAAATCGAGGGTTTTGACAGTGAAAACAGGGCTGTTTTGCATACCGCCATGCGCAGCTTGTATAGGACGACTGAGCCAAAAGAGCTGTCTGCGGAAAAACTGGCGGCGGCCGAAATGGAAAAGCTCAAACGATTTTTAGATGAAATAGAGCATAAGGGTAAATTTAAAACCATTATTCAAGTCGGCATCGGCGGCTCCGATTTGGGTCCGCGCGCTTTATATGTAGCCCTCAAGGCGTACGCCAAGCCGGGGTTTAAGGCCTGTTTTATCTCCAATGTCGACCCCGATGACGCAGCGTCCGTGCTCGCCTCCGTCAACCTGAAAGAGACGCTCTCCGTGATTGTCTCCAAGTCAGGCACGACTCTGGAGACCAGAACCAATGAAGCTCTTGTACGCGCAGCCTATACCGCGGCCGGACTGGATCCTAAAGAACATATTATTGCCGTGACCGGACAGGGCAGTCCGATGGATGATCCCGAGCGCTATTTGCGCAGCTTTTATATTTGGGATTTCGTCGGCGGAAGGTATTCGGCCACTTCGATGGTGGGCGCGGTTGCTTTGGGTTTTACTTTAGGCTTACCCCATTTTGAGAAAATTTTGCAAGGCGCGGCGGCCATGGACGACTTGGCCATGGAAGAAGACTGTTCGCGTAATCTGCCGCTGCTTTTGGCTTTGATCGGCATTTGGAACCGCAACTTTTTGCATTTGGCTACGGTGGCTGTTTTGCCCTATTCCGAGGCGCTCTCCCGTTTTACGGCTCACTTGCAGCAATGCTCGATGGAATCGAACGGCAAAAGCTGCGATACGCAAGGCCTTTTTGTTGACTTCGAGACCGGACCTGTCATTTGGGGCGAGCCGGGCACGAATGGCCAACACTCCTTTTTCCAGTTAATTCATCAGGGAACCGACATTGTGCCGGTCGAGTTTATCGGCTTTACCAAATCGCAATACGGCAGTGATCTGGCAGTAGACAAAACCACTTCGCAGCAAAAATTACTGGCCAACCTTTTTGCGCAGTCGCTTTCGCTCTCGCGCGGCCAAAAAAGCGATAACCCCAACAAGTCATTTGCCGGCAACCGGCCGAGCAGCATTCTTTTAGCCGAGCGCCTCGATCCATACACTATGGGCTCGCTTTTGGCTTTATATGAGCATCGCATTGCTTTTGAAGGGTTTATTTGGGGGATTAATTCCTTTGATCAGGAGGGCGTGCAGCTCGGGAAGCATTTGGCAGACAGAATTTTGAAAATTATGTCCAAAGATGGCCAAGAGAGCTTTCCTTTAGGCGAAGCTTATTTAAAGCAACTGCCCGCCGCTGATGGTAATGCTCTTGGCATGCGGCCATAGTTTTGGCGTTGTTGGCGAGGTGATAAAGACTTGCGGCAGATCGTGTAGCGTTTTGATAAAGGCTATCTGCCTTGTTTCATCCAGGTGCAGTCCCAGATCGTCTATGTTCATTAGTACCGGCATGCCGCTCATGGCGGATAGCCGTCGGTGTTCGGAGAGCTTTAAGGCCGAGAGCAGGGTCTTTTTCTGGCCTTCGCTGGCATAATTGATCGCCGGCTTGTCATTAATGCTGATATGAATATCGTCGCGGTGCGGGCCGTGGATGGTCACTCCCAATTTGCTCTCCTTTTCCCGATTTTTATAAAAGAGATCGAGCGCTGTTTTATAGATGATTTGCGGATCTTCGTGGTAGGGAATGGAGGCGGCATATTTTAGCCGTACCTTTTCTTTGACGGGCGAGAGCATATCCATTAGTTCATTCATGGGCAGGAGCATTTCTTCGATCATATCATGCCGCTTGGAGATAATATATGCCGATGAGGCGGCAATCTCGTGTTCCCATGTCTCAATTGTGGTTAAATCGCCGGTCTTAAGCAGAAAGTTGCGTTGCTGCAGCGCTTTAAAAAAGCGGGCCAGGTGCAATACATATGTTTTGTCGTATTGGGCTAAATGGAAGTTGAGCTGCCGCCGGCGGATCGCCGGCGCGCCGGTGATAAAGGTAAAATCTCCGGGTGCCAATAGAACCGAGGGTAGAATGCCAAGCAGCTTGGTGAAGGAGGTATGCAATGTGGCATTGTGCCAGAGTTTGCGGTTAGTGCCGTCGAAGTAGACCCGCAGAGACTCTTCCACGCCATCTTTCAGAAAGGAAGCTTCGATTAAAAAGGCGTTTTCATGATGTTTGATGAGGTGATGCAGGTTAAGCGTGCGAAATGATCTTCCCGTACTGAGAAAATAGATGGCTTCAAGCAGATTGGTCTTTCCCTGCGCGTTATCGCCGCAAATGACATTTACGCCGGAAGAAAAATTGACTTCCAAGTGGACGAAATTGCGAAAATTACGCAAAAGCAGGTTTTGCAGCAGCAGCATTGTTTACCATAGCCGGAGGGTTGTCATTTAAACGCATGGGCATGATAACATAAAGAGCTGAGGAGGAATCGGTAATCACGCCGGGATTATAAGCGTCCTGGATGGAGAAAGTAACCGTCTCGTCTTTGCTGTGCCGCAGGATGTCCAAAAAGAAAAAGGGATTAAAGGCGATTTGCAGCTTTTCACCATGGTAATCTACCGGCATGCTGACGATGCCTTCGCCGATATCGCTGCCGGCGGCGCAGAGTTCGAGCTGGCCTTTGGTGAATGAAAAACGAATGGAGCAGCTGGTCTCGGAGGTAAAGAGCGATATCTGACGCAAAAGGCTAATAAGCTCCTCGCGGTGCAGCTTGACAGTGATCGGCGTCTCGGCGGGAATGACGCGTTCGACATCGGGATATTGACCGGAGAGCAGCTTGGTAATCAAAAGCAGGTTGCCGGTTTCCAGCGAGGCTTTATCGTGCATCAGGCTTAAAAAGCAGCGTTCCTGGCTGTCGTCGAGCATTTTGATCATTTCCTCGACGGCTTTTAGCGGCAGAATGTAGGACCCCTGAAAAGAGGCGTCCAGATCGACTTTAGAGTATACTTTGGCTAGCCGTTTGCCGTCGGTGCTGATAAAAGTAGCCTGTTTGTCGAGGATTTGGAGCAGGATGCCGTTTAGAACATGGCGGCTGTCTTCATGGGCGGCGGAAAAGGCGGTTTTGGAGAGCAGCTCTTTCATGGTGGCGGACAAAATGGGTACCTGCTGGGCGCCGCTGAAATCGGGCGGAGTCGGGAAGTCGCTCTTGGGCAGTCCGTTAATTTTAAAAATCGATGAGCCGGAGGTTATTTCGGCGATATTGTTTTGACAGCTGATTTTGATTTGCGGCGCGGTAAATTCGCGGATTAAATGAAAGAAGCGGCGCGCCGGCAGGGCGATTGCTCCTTCTTCGATCACTTTCGCATCGGAAAAGCAGCGCATGCTGGTAGTCAGGTCGGTGGCGGAAAGAATAATTTGGTCGTGGATAGTTTCTACCAGAACATTTGCCAGAATTGGTATTGCCGGTTTTGCGGAAATGATGCTTTGGATTTTGCTGATCAGGGCTACGAATTCATTTTTAGATATGACTGCTTTCATGCCAAACTACCTCAAGCTTTATTTAATTCGGGTCTGTTGCAAGCTTCCTGTGGGTGATATCAGGCTTTGCCAACACATACATTAAGTTTAAAACGATAAATTATTGCGAAAGCACAAGTCAAGGATTAAAGCGCGGATAATTAAAAGATCTTGCTGCGGATAGCCGCGTTTTCTTCCTTTTCTTTAAGTTTGGCCCGCTTGTCGTGGAGTTTTTTGCCTTTGCCGAGGCCGAACTTGAGTTTTACGGTATGCTTTTTGAAATAGAGCGACAGCGGAATAATCGCAAGGCCTTTTTCTTTCGTGGATTTTTTTAGTTTTTCGATCTCATAGCTATGCATGAGCAGTTTTCTTTCCCGGCGTTCCTCATGATTGTTAACATTGCCGAAACGGTATGGCGCGATCGAGGCGTTGATCAGATAGAGCTCCTGTTTTTTAATAGTAATATAAGCTTCCTGCAAAGACGCGCCGTTTTCGCGCAGCGATTTGATTTCAGTGCCGAGCAGCGCGATGCCGGCCTCGAAACTTTCGAGGATTTCATAGTTATAATAGGCCTTGCGGTTGGATGCCAGTTCATTGTCATTTTTTTTCATAAGGATTATCCTTCGATTCCAAAAATTTTGCGACCCAAAGGCGTCGCGTTAAAATAGATTTCTTCTTCATAGTTTACAAGATAAGCCAGACCGGCTTCAAATAATTTTTCTAAAATAACTGTTCGGATTTGCGCAAGTTCTTCCGCGGAATATTGCGGCGCCTTGTAAATCCAGCTTTTGCCGGTCTGTTGCAAGGATAAAGGCAGGCGGCCAAAAAAGGCGACGGCCGTACCATTAATGAAGGCGTCTATTGTCGTCCATCCATGAAGGGCGGCATGGGAAAGCGCGGCTTCGGCAATGGTTAAATCATGGCTATTTTCGAGGCAAAATAAAGAACGATAGATATAATGGGCCTTTTTTTCCTGTGAAAGTTTGAGCCATTTTTTGGCGGCGGCGGTGATGCTCATTTGCCCGCCGCCATTTTCTATGAAATTCAGCTTTTGCGCCGAGGAAATCTGAGGCGTACTTTCTTTTGGCAGCTCTTTGAGCAAGCGGCTAAGCGCTTGAATAAAAGCAAAAGGCGCACTTTTTTGAGTTTGGATTTTATCCGCGGGCAGTTTGGGGCGGCGACTTGATTTTAAATAATTTTGCCATTCGTAAAAAGGGACGATGGCTTCTTCGACTTTCCCCTCCTTTTCCCGATAGATGACGCAGGCCGCGCAGCTAAATTCCAAATAAATCAGATGTTCCTCAAGCTTTTCCCTTTTTAGTTTAAGTTTTTCGCATAGTTCGGCCGCCGTGACGGCAAATTCGGGCGGTTCGAAGACGGCCTTTAAAATTTTCCTGATAATGGGGCTAACTGTTTTGAGCTCCGCTAAATAGCGCTCATAGATAACCGGAGTTTGCAGGTATTTTTCCCTGAGGGACTGAAAAATATTGTCCGAGGTGCGCGGAATGGCATACCAGGCCGGCAGCACCTGGATTGGCGCCTTTTTTAAAATTTCCTGGAAAAAGAGCATGTCCGGCTTGAAGTCATCAAAGAATTTAGGTAAATAGTGTTCGTAATATTTGCGCATTTTCTTATCGACCAAAACGGCGCCGTTTTCAATTGTTAAAAGCGATCCTTTCTGCAGTTTCATTAAAGACGGCATTAGGCAATCGATTTGACATCCGACTTGCGATGCCAGTTTTGATAGCAGGATCTTAAGCGGACTGTAGATGATTTCTTCAAGCACCTCAACATCAAATTTGCTTAGTAAAGAGAGCAGCAGCCGATTTTTAAGATCGCTTTCAACGGCATAGTCGCTAAGCCTAATCTTGATTTTTTTGGTTTGCAAAGAGTTTATCATAAAAAAAGCCTAGTTTGACATGTGCTTTCTGTGTATGGTGAAGTTTCCTGTTGTTAGTTTACAGGTAATATTTTTTACATTCAAGGTAATGTTAAGAAAAAGCTAAGAATCTTAAAAGGAGAAGCGCCCCGTGAAAAAGAGCTTGCAAATCATGATTGTATTTAATTTATTTTTATTGGCCGGAATCGGCGGATTGCTGCTTTTTGGCTTTAACTCCGGGTCAAAGGCGATCATGGATTTTTTTATCGCAAGTTCTACCTCAAAAGCAGGCTTACACATGTATATGAAGGATGATGTGCCCGTAATCGAGTTTCTTGACAGCAAGGGAGCCGTGACGCTAAGCCTTAAGGGCGGCGCTGCTCCGGGGCTTGATCTGTGTGGCAAGGCCGGCCATTTAGCCGCCAGCCTGAACATAGCGCCCGAAGGCCATGCCGCTTTAATGCTGCATGATGCTAAAGGCGCCCACCGTTTATTGCTGCAGGGGGGAGGCGTCTGCGGCCTATGTCTCTTTGATAACAAGGAGCGGCTGATCGCCAATTTTAGCGAAGCTCCTTCCGGCGGGGCGGTGGCCATACTACGCGACAATCAGCAGATGGCGCGCATTTTGCTTGAAGGCGGAGCTCGCCCCGGCATTTATGTTTTGAATCAAAAGAGCGAGACTATGGCTTCCATAGCCCAGTTAAATGACGGCGGCGGCATCGGTTTGGCTCGCGACGGCGGTACGGCGGCAGCCGTTTTGCGCGGCGGCGATAATCCCGGCGCGGCCTTTTTTTTAACCGGAGAGACGGAGCCGGAGGCGACGATTGGCATTACCAAAAATATGCCGTACATGATGATCTCGGGCACAAAGCAAAAAGATGGCGTGTTGGTGCATGGCGGC
>CAZCPS010000038.1:0-2800 GCA_964499895.1 uncultured bacterium
GGCGAAGAACGAACGCTCTTTTATGCCAGTTCACACCTTGTATATGGCAATCACTTAGGCCAATGGGTAGATGAAGAGGCGCCTCTATTGGCAGCCGATAAAGAAACGCTCATTCAGATCGAAACAGAAGAGACCCTGCTCTCGCTTACCGAGCAAAATTATCGGATTGCCGTCATTCGCCTGGCAAATTTATACGGCCCCGGAGAGGAGCTCTGGCGAAAACTGGAAAAGCTGAATGAATTTGTCCTGCCCGGCAGCGGCGAAAATTATACCAATACGATCCATGTGGAAGATGCCGTGCGCGCCATTGACTACTTAAGCAGCCGCAATCTTTATGGCATATATAACATGGCAGATGATGACCATTCTTCGCAAAAGGCGCAGATCGAGCGCATTTGCCAAAAAAAGCAGCTGCCCAAAATTGAATGGGATAAAAACCGTTTCGTCCTAAAAAACAATAATCTGCGAGTCTCAAACCATAAAATCAAATCAACCGGCTTTACTTTTTTGCATCCGCACTTCGAAGTTTGACAGCTCCCACGACTATACCCAAGCAACCTCAAGATTCGGTTTTGGGCAATTTCAAAGCAGCCGAAAATCCGAATCTTGAGGTTGTTTGGGTATAAAACCGTGGGTTTTCCCGCGGGCAGTCATAAAATAGCGCGCTATAGTTCCGCTATGTCTTCTCGCAGCTTGACGACCTTTAGATGCACCTCTGCGGCGGTAGTCTGGGAAGGGTTGGCGGCAAAAGCCATAAAGGCCTCTATAACACCCTCTACAGCTTCTAAAACAGTACCGCCGATCGGCTTGGCGCATGAATAGAATGAATTAATAATCCTTCTTACTTCGCTCATCTGAAAACTGGGGCTTTGCATCAGATCCGCCATACGCACGAGCGTACCCAGCAGGATCTCAAAATTTTCCAGTTCAATCTCGGTTAATTTTCGTTTAGGCATATTTGCTCCTCTTTGGCGGTATCCCGCAAGCGATGAAAATTTTCCCACATTAGACGAAAATGCGGGGATTTGCGGAGCAGTTCTTCTTTAGAGCCTTCGGCTGTTTTCATACCGTCCTGCAAATAGATGATCTTGTCGACATGCTCGATTGTCGACAAACGGTGCGCGATCAGCAATTGGGTAATTTTACTATGCAGTTCCAAAATAGCCTGCCTGATCCGGTTCTCCGAGATGGCGTCGAGCGATGAGGTTGCCTCATCCATAACTAGAATGGGCGCGTTTTTCACTAGCGCGCGCGCTATAGCCAGCCGCTGCTGCTGCCCGCCGGAAAGATTTTTTCCCGTTTCGGCCAGCAGAGTATTGTACTGCCCGGGCAAGTTGATAATAAACTCGTGGGCATGGGCTTTTTTAGACGCCATGATAATTTCGTCCATAGAAAAATTACGGCCAAAGGCGATATTTTCGGCCACGGTGTCATAGAACAAAAAGGGCTTTTGCGGTACAAAAGCGATATTTTCCCGCAAGGATTTGACAGCATATTCATTGATAGGGATGCCGTCGACGCGAATCTCTCCCTCCTGGACCGTATACAAGCGCGGCAATAATTGCACGATAGTGGATTTACCGGCGCCGGTCGGTCCGACAATGGCTACCGAAGTCCCCTTCTCGACAACAAAGGAGAGCGCTTTTAAAATCCACCGGTCTTCATATTTAAAACTGACATTATCAAACTCGATTGCCTTGGAAAAAGTATTAAAAGCTACTTTGCCGTCCATGTCGGCGCAGGGCGGCTTAAGCTGCAAAACTTCATACATCCGCTCCGCGGCGACTACGCCGCGCTGGATGTTGGCGTTCTCCTCGGCAAACTTTTTGACCGGTTCGTAGAAAGCGTGCAGCACGGCTACAAAAACGATTAATTCGGGTACCGTCATGTTGAGCATATAAAGCCCGACCAAAACCACTGTCGCCATGCAAACGGTCGAAATAGCATGCAATACCGGCCGGGTGAGCAGACTATATTTGGCGCTTTTGGTTTCCAGGTAAGCCATCTGTTCATTTTGCTGGCGGAATTTGCGCAGGGAAAAACACTCCATGGCAAAGATTTTAACGGTATGAATGCCGGATAAAAAATCGAGCAGCACCGAAGCAAAAGACTCCTGATTGCGCTGCAGCTGGCGGGAAATACGCTTAACCCTGCGCGTTAAAAAGACCACCGGAAGGACGATCAAGGGAACGCCGATAAAAATTATCAGAGAAAGCTCCCAAGAAATATAAAAACAGGCCAAAAGCGACGCTACGATCGTGCAGGGCGTCTGGATATAATTGGTCATGCAGGAGTTCAGCGAAGAGGCAATCTGCCCGGCATCGCCCACCGCGCGGGAGCTAAGGCTGCCGATATTATGCCGGTTATAAAAAGACATCGGCAGCGTCTGAATATGCTCAAAAAACTGCATGCGCAAATCACGCGTCAGACGAATGGAGAGCAGCTGGGAACAATAGCGCGAGAAAAAAAGCATCACGGCTTTAATCATGGCTACCGCGATCAAAATGCCGATCAGCGTATTAAAATTTTCCTCCAGATCAAACTCGATGGTAAGCTTGCGCACGATGCCGTTCATCGGGTTGCTCTGTTTTTTTCGGATCATATATAAAGAAGCGTCTTTTTTCGTGATCACGCCATTGTTTTCGGCGTCGATCTTCTTCCATTTGGAAACAACATCATTTAGCGAAACGGAATCGGAAGAGTAGATCCTCCCCTTTTTTTCCTTGGCGAACAGATCAAAAAAGTCGGTGCCGGTATTGGCCATCAAGCCTAGCGAAAAAAGTTCCATCTGATTGACCAG
>CAZCPS010000038.1:2900-10097 GCA_964499895.1 uncultured bacterium
CGGTGCCGGTATTGGCCATCAAGCCTAGCGAAAAAAGTTCCATCTGATTGACCAGAGGCAAGAAGAGCAAGGCAAAAAAAGTAATAATAGCAAGCCAATAATGACAGCGATTGCGAAATGCGGCGGCCAACAGTAATTTCATAGGACACTCTTTTATTCTTAAAAGGAGAGAATACCATATGCCGAAAGATTAGAAAAGCGCTTTTTAACTCGTCTTGGTACATTTTTGAACTTTGAGTTCAGAAATGTACCAAGACGAGTTTTACACCGAAAATCCGATTCTTCAGGTTGCTTCGGTATAAACGGAACTGCCCATTTTACGAAATTTTAAAAAGCGTTTTTCCACCAAAACTTCCGATGGGATCGGCTTTAAAAGTGAATAACTGCTTTTAATAAAAGCTGCGACATTAGCATAGATCAGGCCGGGATCAAAATGCGCGCCGCCTTGCGGCTCTTTAATAATTTCGTCAATTACACCAAGTTTTAAAAGGTCTTCGGCCTGCATTTTTAAAGCAATCGCCGCCTCAGAGTTTTTCTGTGGATCCTGCCATAATATGGAAGCGCAGCCTTCCGGCGAGATTACCGAATAGTAGGCATGCTCCAGCATGCCGATCACATCACCGACACCGATACCCAAAGCGCCGCCGGAACAGCCTTCGCCTATCAGCACCACAATAATAGGCGTCTCAAGCATAGCCATCTCAAAGATGTTTTTGGCAATCGCCCAACCCTGTCCGCGCTCCTCGGCCGTCAGGCCGGGATAAGCGCCGGGCGTATCCAAAAAGGTAACTACCGGCAATTTGAACTTGGCGGCCAGCCGCATGGCGCGGAGCGCTTTGCGGTATCCTTCAGGATGGGCCATCCCGAAATTACGGTAAATACGCGAATCGGTATCATTGCCCTTCTCCAGACCGATAATCACATATTTTTGTTTATCGATAATACCAAAGCCGGCCATAACGGCATGATCTTCGCCAAAACAGCGATCGCCGCAAATTTCCTCAAACTCTTCGCATAAATTTTTGATATAGTCACTCGTATGCGGCCGCTTGGGATGACGGCTGATGGCAACACGGTCCCATGGCTTGAGCGACGAATAAACGCGGCTTTTTAAGAGTTCCAGCTTTTTTTCCAGTTTTTCGATCTCTTCCGATGACCAGATAGAGCTATCCCGATTTTGCTTTTTAACTTGCAAAATCGTCTGCTCGCATTCATAAATCTGCTGTTCATGCGGTAAAATATTCAAGGCTTTTCCTTCTCCACTCCCGGCAATTTAGCTTCATAAAAATCATTAACCAGCTCTACGACGGTGGGCTTGGTAACCACAATCGAAAAAATCTCTTCCATATCCTTGGCTAAAAGGCGTACGCAGCCATCGGTGTCATAAGTGCCGATTTTATCCGTTTCCTCGACAAACTGACCGGTAACGGGATCATTCGACCAGGGCGCGCCATGTAAACCATAGCCTTTGGCGCCCTCGCTGCAATCTGAAATCTCTTTTTCAAAAGGCAGCCAGCGCGTACCGAAGACCCGGATCATTTCGGTCTTTCGCTCCTGAAAATAGCCCATCGAACCGGGTTTATATAACGCGATCTTACTGCCCAGCAAATATTTGCCGACGGGCGTCAAGCAGCCGGAAACGCGCTTGGAATCTTTTCGTCCCAGACCAACGGAATAAGTTTTCAGCAAAATGCGTTCATTGGTACTTTGATCTATACAATAAAACCAGAGTTTCAGCCGTGATAAATCGATCAGCAAATGGAAATTGACATTCCTGTCCTTTTTTAAGACATTGAATCTATCGCCCGGCGCCACCTTTTGCGTGAAATAATCGGGCTTCCTGTTCAAGCTGCGGGCAATAAAATGGCGGGAGGTTTCATAGTAAGAAGCGTAGTCGGCAATCCAGGCCGGACGGCCTTTGAGCCAGGGTACGCGGCTGGTATAGGTAATAGTTTCCACGACCGAAAGCTTATTCGAGCCGGTTGCGAACAGACGATCAATGTTGTCACCATCGGGCAGAACCGGCCCGGTTATTTCTTCCTGCGATTCTTCCTGAACAACGGCGACAGGAATTGTATCCATCTCATCTTCGATAACGACTTCCTGCACCGTTTCTACTCCCTGCGTGGTCGCGGCGATTTCCTTATTCTTCGCATTTTTCATCATTCCCATAAAGCCAATGAGACCAAACACGGCGATTGAGCCGAAAAGTACAATTTTTGGAAAAGACAAGGCTGTTCTCCTTTAATAACTCAGGAACAATCTACTATACAATATTCCCGACTTTATTTCAGTTAATAATTTAGCAAAACAAAACATATACTCAAGCAACTTCATAAACTTTCTTTCAAAAGCAGAGGCTCTTTGGGCTCTGTACCGGACAAATTTGATTTTGCCAAAAATCATCATTTGTGCAAATTACTAAATTGCAAAAATAAATATATACCGAAGCAACCTGAAGAATCGGATTTTCGGCGGCTTCAAAGCTGCTGAAAATCCGATTCTTCAGGTTGCTTCGGTATATAATTTAAAACTATGGGAAAGGTCAACTGAGCGCAGCACATTCTGTTGCGCTCACATTAGATCAAGCCCGGGGCTTTGGCGCTCCCTGAAATGGGCGGTTATTTCCTTGCGGGTCCTAAAGCATTGATATCGGAGCGGCTTTCTTCACTTCTACATCTTTGCGCATTTTTTTGCCGGGAGTAAACTTAACGGCTTTTTTCGCGGGAATAACGATCGGCACGGAGGCGTTTTTAGGATTACGGCCAATTTTCTGCTTTCTTTCAACCACTTCGAATACACCAAAATCCCTAATCTCCAAACGATCGCCTTTAGCCAGGGTGACAGTCATTGCATCCAGGAAAGCCTGAATAATATTGCGGACATCGTTGGGATGCATGCCAATCGATTGCGAAATCGTCTGTATTAATTTCTTTTTTGTGACAGTGCCCATAACCAAAAACTCCTTGTTGGTTTTCTTGTAAACTACTTCTTACCGGTTATATACCCAATGTACTTCGGTATAAATCCCTTTTAAAATTTATACGGTCCGGTATTAGTCATTGTCTTAACATGTTGATTTTCATACAAGTAATTTTTTAATATGAAAAAATAGAAAATAAAAAAGCCGTTTTAGGCACTGTCTAAAATTGATTTTTGATAAAATCTTTTTTATACCCAATGGACTTCAAGATTTGGTTTTGGGCAATTTCAAAGCTGCCCTTATTCGTCGATCTCAACCGACTTAATATTTCTAATATTGGGTAGCTTACGATCGACCAATCGCGGGAGCTTTCGCATTGCCGAAATGGGCAGTTATTTCCTTACGGACCCTTAACCGTCAAAAGAATTTTTTTCTTTTTGCCAAAACCTAAAAGCAGAAAGCGGCCATCGATCAAATGTTCTTTTTGAAAAACAAACGAAGGATCGTCAATCCGTCCGTTATTCAAATAAACGCCGCCGTTTTTAATCAGGCGCACGCCTTCGGACTTACTGGCAAAAAAGTTGCATGCTACGGCCACATCGACCAATTTTTGTCCGAGCACCTCGGCGCCTTGCAGCTCCATGTTGGGCATATCTTTGGCAATCGCCTGCAAGGCAGCGGCATCGAGCTCGGAATTTTTGCCGGGCCGGGCGCTTTCGGTTACTTTAAGGGCGACCTCAAGGCCTTCCTCTCCATGCACAAAGCGCGTCACTTCAGCCGCCAGGCGCTTTTGCGCCAGATTAGACTCATAATCCGGCCGCTGCATACCGGCTTCAATTCCCCTAATCTCTTCGAGATCCAAAAAAGTAAGCATGGTGAGCAACTTTATTACATCCTTGTCGGACACTTTGACCAGATGCTGGTAAAATTCGTAAGGCGACAATTTTTCCGAAGAAAGCCAAATAGCTCCGCTCTCGGATTTGCCAAATTTTTGGCCATCGCTGCGTGTGAGCAGCGGAAAAGTGAAGCAGTAGAGATTTTCGCGGGAAATTTTACGGGCCAGTTCGATGCCGGCCGTAATATTGCCCCACTGGTCGCTGCCGCCGAGCTGGGCCTTAATACCATAGGTTTGGTTCAAATAATAAAAATCATAACCTTGAAGCACCTGATAGCTAAATTCGGTAAAACTGAGCCCCTCTTCGGAGGAGAGTCGCATTTTAACGCTCTCCTTGGCCAGCATTTGACTCATTCGAAAATGTTTGCCGATCTTGCCAAGAAAATCCAGAAAGGAAATACCGCCCAGCCAGTCATTATTATTCAGTATGGTAAAATCGCTCTCCAGATGGTTGCGTTTAAACAGGTCTCTTAGAAATTTGGAAATGGAGGCGATATTGCCGGCCAGCGTCGCCGCGTCCATGGCGGGGCGCTCGATGCTTTTTCCGGAAGGATCGCCGATCCGCCCGGTCGCGCCGCCAATTAGGGCATAAGGGCGATGGCCATACTTTTGCAGCCAGACCATAGCGATAATCGTAACCAGATTCCCTAAATGCAAACTGTCTGCCGTAGGGTCGAATCCCGCGTAAAAATTAACCGGCCGATCAAAGAGTTCCTCAATATTATCACCGGCAATCTGATCGATAAAACCCCGTTTTTTTAATACTTCAATTACATTTTCCATATAATCTCGTCGTTGTACATTTTTAAACCCGATTTCTTCAAGTTCTTGATCTTCTTAGATTTGCCGTTTTCGGGAATGGCCTTGTTCAGGCCCATCCGGAAAGCGGCAAATCTAATAAAATCAAGATCTTATTAAACTCGAGGTTTGAAAATGTACAACGACGAGATAATATACCCTGATGCTAAAAGAAAATTATACTGTCAAAAGAATATCTATTCAAGCTATTTGACGGCTGTGTGAGAGACCGGAAAGCTTTTAAAAACCTTCTCAAAGACCTGCTTTTCTTTTTCAGACTGCTGCTTGACGCCGGTAACTCTTTTGATGAGCGAAGCGGAAGGTTTGGCCATGGTATCGGGCACGGAAATGCGGGTCGAAGCATATTTGGCCAGCCATAAATTCATTTCGTTTTTTTTCAACTGGAGAGCTTCAGGCGTAATCTGTTTTTCCTGCTCCCGAAATATTTTCAAAAGCTTGTCGCGCGCTTTTTTAGTTTTTTCACTCTCCGTCGCAAACACTTTTTCTTTGACTGCCATACTTACCTCTAAGGAAACACATCCCAAGGATAACACAATGTTTATTTTATTCTATAAAGTTTTTTAGAATTTTCACCCGGCCGCTATGGTATAAAACAACAACCCGGCCGGCGAGATTAAAAAAGAAACCGGTCTCGACGACACCGGCAACAGATATCAGCTGCTCTTCGATTTTTAAAACCGGGCCCAACGCCTCCGTCAATTGCACATCCAGAATCAGGTTTTGATTGTCGGTGATAAAAAAATAACCGTCCGCCTGCTTTCTCCAAGCGGTCTTAAATCCGAAAGACTCAATTTTTTTTCTGGTCAAAACCGATCCGTAAGGCACGATTTCAACCGGCAGCAAAAATGCGCCCAAGCGCTCTACAAGCTTTTCTTCGCCGACCAAAACTATCATCTCGGTGCTGTTGGAAGCTAAAATTTTTTCCCGTAAAAGCGCTCCGCCGCCGCCTTTAATCATCTGTTTTTGCGAATCGATTTCATCAGCTCCATCGAATGAGAGATCTACTTTGCCTACCTCATTGAGATCAACAACACGCAAACCGCACTTTTTAGCGAGCGCGGCGGAGCTCTCTGAACTGGCCACCGTTACGATATCCAGGCTCTCTTGGCGGCAACGAAGGCCCAAAGCCTCGATCAAAGCGGACGCCGCCCTGCCGGTGCCCAGTCCGACTGTCATATGGTCTTCTACCAGTCCGGCAGCCGCGAGGCCCAGCCGGATAAGGGGCGATGGATCGGACATATCTTACCTAATATTTGATATTAAATTTATTCTTTGCCAAAAGCAAAATGGCGTTGACAGCGGCTTCGGAATCGTCGCCATAGGCGTCGACCGTGATTTTGGTGCCTTTACCGGCAGCCAGCATCAAAATGCCAAGCAACGATTTGGCGTTAACCGCGAAATTCCGATAAAAGAGTTTAATATGCGAATTAAAACCCGCGGCGCATTTCACCAATTCGGTAGACGGCCTGGTATGCAACCCTTTATCGTTGATAACCTTAAACATTCCCTGAGTCCGCTTTTTCTGCATGCAACATTCTTCTGTTTGGCATATAATTACAGGGAAACCCCAAATAATTATTAGAAAGTTCAATAAAATTACTTTACCCGGATATTTCTTGAAATCCATTGGGTATATTAATCTGAAATATCGTTTCCGGTTTTAAAAATCAAGGGAAAATATGAATTTTGCGCCAAATATCCGGATTCACACCCAAACAACCTCAAAATCCGGTTTTAGCAATCGAAGAATTTGGGTGCTAAATTTTCTTGCTAAAAATTTCTCACCCCCTTTATAATTGCAGTTTGCAATAACCAAAACACATTCCAACAGGGAGAAATTTTATGGTCAAGACAACCGAAAAGAAAACGACTGTCAAACCGCTTGCCAACCGTGTGGTAGCCCAACGCCTTGAAGAGAGAGAAACTCTAAAGGGCGGCATTATCATACCGGATAGCGCCAAGAAAAAGCAGGAGATGCTCAAGGTAATTGCCGTAGGACCCGGCAAAAAATCGGACAACGATAAATTAATTCCGATTGATGTCAAAGTCGGCGATGTGATTTTGATGGATAAATATTCAGGCCAGGAAATTACCGTCGACGACGAAGAATTTGTCATCGTTAAATCTGACGACATTATAGCTATTATTGAATAATAAATTTTAAGGAGACTGCAATATGGCCGCAAAGGACATTAAATTCAAAGAAGAAGCCCGCCAAAAAATTTTAAAAGGCGTCAAAATTCTGGCATCCGCCGTCAAGGTAACGCTAGGTCCCAAGGGACGCAATGTAGCTATTGAAAAGTCCTATGGCGCCCCGCATATCACTAAAGACGGTGTAACGGTAGCCAAAGAGATCGAACTTGCCGACAAAGAAGAAAATATGGGCGCGCAAATGGTGAAAGAAGTCGCCAACAAAACGGCTGACAAAGCCGGCGACGGCACGACTACCGCCACCATTTTAGCTGAAGCCATCTACAGCGAAGGTCTGCGCAATGTGACGGCCGGCGCCAATCCGATGGAACTGAAAAAAGGCATCGACAAGGCAGTTTTGGCCGTAGTC
>CAZCPS010000039.1:0-10052 GCA_964499895.1 uncultured bacterium
TGCTGCAGACTGCCAAGGCATCTTCATAGTCGGAAGTCGAGGTGCAGACGCCTCTTTCATCCTTTTCTTCCCAATTCTTCATGAAAAGCCCAATCACTTGGTAGCCTGCCTGTTTTAATAGAAGCGCCGCGACGGAGGAATCAACGCCGCCGGACATGCCTACTGCTACGGTTTTCATAAAGCTTTTAAGCGTTCGATGCGTTCTTCAAGCGGCGGATGGGATGCAAGCCAACGGAAGAGGCGCGAGCGCAGGGGTGTTGATATTTTGAAGGCGGCAATAGATTTATTTTCGGTTTTAATGTCGCGGATATGCTGCATGACTCGTAGCGAGCTCAGCGCTTCGATCATATTTTCCTTGCCGGCCAAATAGGCGCCGCCACGATCGGCCTGAAATTCGCGCTGACGGGAAAAAAAGGCGACTACCAGTGAGCCGAGCAGCATAAAAATAAGTTCGAAGAGCATGGTAAACAGGTAATAGCTCATATAAGAAGAGCGCTTGCGGTCGCCGCTGCCGGCAAACAGATGGGCCAAAATGCGCGCCAGGAACATGACAAAGGCGTTGACGATGCCTTGCAATAGGGTCATGGTAACCATGTCGCCGCTGGCAATGTGGCTGATCTCATGAGCCATGATGGCTTTAATTTCCGCATCGCCAAGCCGGCTGACCAATCCGGAAGAGAGCGCGATCAATGATTTTGTTTTGGAGGGGCCGGTAGCAAAAGCGTTGACTTCTTTGGATTCATAAATGCCGAGTTGCGGCAAGGCGGGAAGGCCGGCGTCATGGCATAGCTCTTTTAATATGGCGCAAAGTTTTTGAGTTTCCGCTCCGGCCGTCTCGCAGTCGATTAATTTGACGCCCATCATGTGTTTGGCGATGCTGCGTGAAAAAAAGAGCGAGATGAGGCTGCCGCCCATGCCCCAGACCAGACAAAATATCAAAAGATGGTCGTAGTTTATGCCTTGACCCGTTAAGTAGGGGCGTATGTTAAAGAAGTTCAAGATAAATGACAGTGTCATAATAACAAAAAGGTTGATCATGAAGAACAATAAAATTCTTTTTAGGATTGCCATATATTGAGCTCCTGTTTTATAAAGTCTTCCTCTATTAAATGCTTCTTTGAGGAAAGTGTCAAGCCGGTAAATTTTTTTGAAAAACGCCTCCATATTAGGTTGCAAAGAAGAAAAATGGCGAATATATTAAAAATAAAATATTGCAGAGAGGGATATGGCTAAGATATATGTCCGGCCCGTGAAAAAAGGTTCAGGCCCAACAATTGAGCAAATAAAAACGAAATTGGGCGAAGAAAATGCCTGCTATGTGCTTATTACCTGTTCACCGCCCTCATCTGCGGGTGAAATGGAAGTAGAGCTGTCTTATCAGGGCGATGATACTTTAGCATCATATCTTTTAGAAAATGCTCAGGAATTTTTTGAAAGCCGCCATGAAATTCCCGGAACGATGAAAGAGGAAATGCTATAATTTTTGATTGAATGCAAATAAATCAAAAATTGTTATTATAAAATTGAAGTCGGTCTTAAGGGTGAGTCTCCCTAAGGTTGAAAAATATATTTTATAAGGTAGTCATGGAGCAGGAAATCGGGAGAGAAGGGGTTTTTTATAAAATTGCTTTTTGGGTGCTCCTTGGTCCTGTTTTTTTGATTATCAGCCTGTTTCTTGCGGCGCAAAAAGCTTACAATGCCGATCTCTATCTGATTGCCATCCTTTCTCTTGGGCTCTGCTACCGCTATCGCCAAAAGGGAATGGCGTTTTCCCTTTTTATTTTGGCGGTGGGAGCGTTATTTAAACATATCTTTGTCGTAGATGGCCATATTTGGCAGTTGGGCTTGGAGCTTTCGTTTGGCCTTGGCATTGTTACCACCGGTTTTTCAATGGAGCAAATGAGCGCGTTTTTTAGCGCGCTGGGTAAAAATCGCGCTCATCTTTTGCAAAATATCGCGTTGCTCGAAGAAGAAATTAATAAAAATGAAGAGAGCAAAAGCCGGCAGGCGGAGTCCATGCGTTCGGATGCCAATTTGCTTGAGGAAGTCAGAGAGCAGGCCGCCGTGCATTGGAATGAAAAAGAAGATATGGCGTCTGAACTTTTTGCATGTGAAAAAGAGCTCTCCATTACTCGGAGCGAGGTTGTCGATTTAAAAGAGCGAATCGCAAAACTTGGCGATGCGGATCTCTTGCAAGGAGAGTGCCGTCGTTTGCAGGATCAGCTCAACGAAGCGCGCATGTCTAAAATGCAGACCCAGTTGATTTCCGAATCGCTCTCGCGGATGTTAAATCATAATCCGGAAATTCTATCGGAAGACCGTGAGCTTTTGATCCGTAAAATCGCCAAATTGCAAAATATCGAGGATAAATACTCGCAGCTTCGCGCGCAGTTCGAAGAAAAAGACGCTCTTTTGCATGAGGCCAGAAAAGCGCTCTTTGCGACAGAAGAACGGGTCCTTGCGGCAGACAATACGCAAAGAGAGCGGGAGCTTATTGAAATGCCTTTTCCGATTGAAGATACGGCTGAGTTTTTGCAAGAGGAAATTAGCCATTTGGAAGAGGTTGTCTCTCTTCTTTCCGCCGAGAAAAGGGCTTAGGGCCCCTAGTGCTCTGTCAATATTAAAATTTAGGATTGTGCTAGCGCGAAAGCTCCTGCGAAGCGGCGATTGCGAGTCGGTCTTGTATTGATTAATACTAACCGACTCGCAATCGTCACTTCCCAGGGCTTTGGCGCCGCACAATCCTAAATTTTAACATTGACAGAGCACTAGCATTCCGTTAATATTTGATGGCCGTCTTGGGTGATCAGGAGTGTGTGCTCCCATTGCGCCGATGGTCTTCCATCGATTGTTCTAGCCGTCCATTGGTCTTTGGGGTCGATTATGGCATCTCTTTTGCCGGCATTGATCATGGGTTCGATTGTGAAAGTCATACCCGGAACCAGCTCGATCGCGAGATCATTGTAGTGGTGCGGAATTTGGGGTGGTTCATGGAACCCTACGCCCACGCCGTGGCCAACGAATTGATTGACGACCGAGCAGTTGTTTTTTTTGGCGATAGCTTCGATTACATTGCCGATCTCATAGATTTTCAAGCCCGGTTTGCAAATGGCGATGGATGCCATGAGGCAGTCATATGATGTTTGCATCACATTTTGCTTTTCTTCCGAGATTTTGCCGATGGAAACCATTCTGCTGCAGTCGCCGTAGTAGCCATTTAAAATGCAAGTAACATCAATGTTTATAAAATCGCCCTCTAAGAGAGGTTGGTCATTCGGAATGCCATGGCAGATAACTTCGTTGAGAGAGGTGCAGATACTCTTTGGGTAGGGTGGCTCTCCATAGCCTAACGGCGCGGGGATGGCACCCGCCGCTATGTGTAGTTCATTGGCTAGCGTATTAAGTTCGTTGGTGGTAACGCCTTTCTTAGCATGCAGGCAGAGTTTATGTAAAATTTGGGCGGCTAGTTTGCCGGAAGCGCGAATTCCTTCGATCTGTTTTTCGGTTTTAATCAGAATGCCATATTTTTTTTTATAGACTTCGGCGAAATTGATAGGTTCCTTCTGCGGATAGTGGCAGTGTTTCCATTTTTTATTGCTACCGCAAAAGCAGGGGTCGTTGCGTGAGATCACATTTTCCTCGGTATTATTTGCCTAGGATAGGGTTAATAGAAGATTTTTTGCAAGCAAAGGCCATGTGCCGGCGCTGTTGGTCCGGCTTTTGCTCTTTGCTTGCTTTCTAAAATCTTGTTCAAATCCGTTAACTTACCACAGCCGGCATGCGCTAGCGAGCCGGCGATATTGCGCACCATTTTGTATAAAAAGCGGCAGCCGTAGATAGTTAGTATAAAAGTCGTATCTCCGTTTTTTTCAATGTCAATTTGTAGAAGATTGCAGATATTGTCTTCTTCTTTACGATTGGATAGCGCGGTAAAATCTTTTTTTCCGATCAATTGACCCGCAGCATTTTGCATTTTCTCAAGATGTAGCGGATAGACAAAATGCCAGGCCAGATGACGACGCGACGGCAGTTGAAAGGGCATGTTGTCGATCTGATAGCGGTATTCTTTATATTTAGCATCCAGGGTCGGATGGAAATCAATTTGTTCTATTTCGGCCGACACGATGGCTAAAGTTGGCGGCAGCAAATCATTTAATTTTCCGCAATCGATCTCTTTGGCTTCCGAGAAAAAGTTGACCACCTGTCCGGCAGCATGTACGCCGGCATCGGTACGGCTGGCAGCTTGCAGCTTGACCTTAGCGCCAAGTAGATGCTCGAGCGCTTTTTCAAGAGTCTCTTCCACGCTAGAGCCTTCTCTGGTTCTTTGCCAGCCTAGATAGGCGCTGCCGTCATATTGAATGATTAATCTATGGTTATTCATAAGGTTGTTTTTGGATGTCAGTTGGCGTAGCTCCTGCTTGGACAGATAGCTGATATGGGCAGATTTAAAATTGGCAAACATGGTAATATAATTGGTGAAAATCGCAACAAGTTTATGCTTTTTATGATTATTCAGCAACAATACATTGGCGTATATGGAGTTCTAATTAGCAGTCAAGGCTTGCTTTTGGTGCAAAAGAGGCGCGGGCCCTATCTGGGTTGGTGGGATTTGCCGGGCGGCGGCTTGCGGCATGGTGAAGATATCAAAACGGCGTTAAGACGCGAGCTTGAAGAGGAGACGCATTTGTCTGTCACTGAAAAGGACTTATGCTTTTGGAAGAATATGACAGCACTTACCGAACAAAAAGATCTTTCTTTTTTTCATATCGGCATGCTCTATAAAATAACCGCCTTTGATCCTTTGCAAATCAGGTGTGATATTAATAAAGAGGATGTTGCCGGAGCGGAATGGCACTTAAAACCAACGGAACCTCTTACTCCATTTGCCGCCGAGGCAATGCGTTACTTAACCGGTGGCAGGCAAGCTTTTTCTTGAGCTATTGACTTGCTTGTGCGAGTATCTAATGTAAAGCGGTTTTACATTATGGTGTCAGTCCCAAAATCCATGCGCTTGCAGATCGGTCTTTTTGGTCGGATGAATGTCGGCAAGTCTTCTTTTTTAAATATGCTCTCCAATCAAAAGGTGGCGATTACATCGCCATATGCCGGTACAACTACCGATGTGGTTGAAAAAGCTATGGAGTTGTTGCCGATTGGTCCGGTAACTTTGCTTGATACGGCCGGCATTGATGACAATTCGGAGCTGGGCTATTTGCGCAAAGAAAAGACGGGGCAGATTTTTGCGCGCGTCGATGTGGCTGTCTTATTGGTTGAAGCGGGTATTTTTGGGCCTTTTGAAAAAGAGATTGTAAAGCTGGTCAATGATAAAAAAGTTCCTTTGCTAATAGCCGTTAACAAGACTGATCAAAAAATGCCAACGCCGGCATTTTTAGAAGAAATCGGCCATTATTCCGCGCATGTGATGCTTTGTTCCTGCTTTATCGTTGAAGAGCGGGAAAAACAGGTCAATGATTTTAAGGCGCTCTTGCAAAAGTTGGTTTTGCAAAAAGAGCGAGCTATCGTGCATGATCTCTTGCCCAAGGGCGGTCTTGCGGTATTGATCGTGCCGATTGATCTGGAAGCGCCCAAAGGCCGCCTGATCCTGCCACAGGTGCAGACGATCCGCGATATTTTAGACGGTAGCGGCTCGATTTTGGTGGTTAAAGAATCAGAATATATTGATGTGCTAAAAAAATTAAAAGAACCGCCGGATCTGGTAATTTGTGATTCGCAGGTAGTCGGTTTTATGGTGAAAAACACGCCGGTAGCTGTGCCATGCACAACTTTCTCCATTCTATTTTCCCGGTTTAAGGGCGATCTTACTGAAAATGCGCGCGGCCTGGCGGCCATTGCCCTTCTAAAAAACCAAGATCGGATACTTATCGCTGAAGCTTGTTCACATCACCCGTTAAAAGATGATATCGGCCGTGAAAAAATACCGCGCTGGTTAAAAGAGTATACAGGACTGGATTTGCAAATAGATGTATCATCAGGTCGGGATGCTTTTGAGGATATTCAAAGATATAAATTGATTATCCATTGCGGGGCATGCATGTTGACTCGAAACGAGATGCTGCGCCGTATTGCTGAAATGAAACAAAAGGGGGTTGCGATGACCAATTATGGTTTGTGCATTTCATATTTGCAGGGCGTGTTGCCGCGGGTATTGTCGCTCTTTCCGGAGGCGCTGGAGGCTGTGTATGAATAAAGATTTTATAGATGAGCAAAGAATTGAAAAATTGCTTTTGACAGAGGTTCCTTCTGCCGGACAAGTTGAAGATATCATTCAAAAAGCACTTTTGATTAAGATGCTCTCATTAGAGGAAACGGCTCTTTTGCTGCAGGTGGAAGATCCTGCTCTTATAGCTAAAATGGAAGAAGCGGCCGGGCAGATCAAAAAAAAGGTCTATGATAATCGCATTGTGACTTTCGCTCCTCTTTATTTGGCCAATAAGTGCATCAATGATTGCGTATATTGCGGCTTTCGTCGTTCCAATCAGCTATCCGAGCGTCGGGTATTAAATAAAGAAGAGATTATCGAAGAAATCAGAGTGTTAGCCGGTAGGCTGGGCCATAAGCGTTTAATCGTAGTAGCAGGCGAGCACCCCCAAACGGGAGCTGAATATATCGCCGATGCTTTGCATGCCATATATAGCGTAAAATGTCCTGTCAAAAACGGCTATGGCTCCATTCGCCGGGCCAATGTCAACGCGGCGCCGATGAGTGTTGAGGAGCTAAAGTTATTGCACGCAGCCGGAATTGGTACTTTTCAGGTTTTTCAGGAAACCTATCATAAACAAACCTATGCCAAAGTGCATCCGCAGGGTACGCGAAAGGGCGATTATCAAAATCGGCTCTATTGTATGCACAGGGCGATGGAGGCTGGCGTCGACGATGTAGGCATAGGAGCGCTTTTTGGGCTATATGACTGGAAGTTTGAGGTGTTGGGTTTGTTGTCGCATGCCTATGAGCTGGAAGAGAAGTTTGGCATAGGTCCGCATACGGTCTCTTTCCCGCGGCTGGAGTTCGCTCAAAACACGCCCTTTATCGAAAAAACTCCATATAGTGTCAGTGATAGCGAGTTGAGGCGCGCGGTAGTTGTTTTGAGGCTTTGCATTCCTTATGCCGGCATGATTTTAACCGCAAGAGAGCCTGCCCATGTGCGCGACTCGCTTTTGCCGCTTGGCATTACGCAGGTTGATGCCTCATCCAATATCGCCATCGGCGGATATAGCGCCGCAAATTTGGGGGATAAAAACCGGCGGCAGTTTGAGCTGAGCGACAATCGTTCGCTTGAAGAGATGATTCTCAATATGGCGCAAATGGGTTATATTACCTCTTTTTGCACTGCCGGCTACCGCTGCGGACGCACCGGCCGTTGCATTATGGACTTGCTCCGTTCGGGTAAAGAGGGGCAGTTTTGCAAGCTGAATGCCCTTTTAACTTTTAAAGAGTGGCTGGATGATTTTGCCGCGGCGTCAACTAAAAAAGCTTGTGAGCCTATTCTCAAGCAAGAGATGTGCGAGGTAAAAGAAAAACTCCCTGCCTTTTTTGAGCGCTTCATGCAGGCCTACTGCCGGATTGAAAAGGGGGAGAGGGACATCTATTTCTAATGCCAAGTCGAAATGAGCTGATTGCCATATTGTCGGCGCAAGACGAGGCGGCGCTGGAAAAAGTCAAATTGCAAGTTGCCGCCCTTTTAGAAAAGCAGCATTTAAATGAGGTCTATTTTCGCGGATTGGTAGAGTTTTCCAATATTTGCCGGTGCGACTGTTTATATTGCGGCATACGCAAAAGCGCGCCTGTCAATCGCTATCAGATGACTAAAGAAGAGATTATGGCGGCGGCGATTTATTGCCATGAAAGCGGCTTTGGTTCGATGGTATTGCAATCAGGCGAACGGCAGGGTGCGGCTTTTATTGATTTTGTGGAAGAAACGCTTATTTTGATTAAAGAAAGATTTCCAAAGCTTGAAATTACGCTGGGCGTCGGCGAACAAAGCGCTGCAACCTATAAGCGGTTTTTTAAGGCGGGCGCTAGTCGCTATCTGCTTCGTATCGAGACCTCTTCGCCCGATCTTTTTGCCAAAATCCATCCCGGGGATCAGCTGTTTGCGAGTCGTTTACTTGCTTTGCGGCATCTAAAAGAAATCGGTTATCAGGTTGGATCGGGGGTGATGATTGGCCTGCCGGGGCAAACCATTGAGATGTTGGCAGATGATTTGCTCTTTTTAAAAGAGCTGGATGTGGATATGGTTGGCATGGGACCCTATGTTCCTTCTGCCTTGACGCCGATGGCCGCCCATGCCGTCTCTTCCAAAGAAGAGCGTTTATCGCTCTCCTGTTTGATGATCGCGGCTTTGCGTCTCTTAATGCCTGACATCAATATTGTTGCGGCGACGGCTCTGGATGCGGTTCAATCAAATGGTCGGGAAACTGCTCTTCTGTTTGGCGCCAATGTGGTTATGCCGCAGGTGACTGCCGGTAAATTTCGAACCGGCTATCAACTATATGATAATAAGCCTTGCCTGTATGAAGATCCGATGTGTTGCCGGGCCTGCCTTACCCAAAAAATTTTCGCTGCCGGTCGCATGCCGGGCTTTAACAAGAGCGGTACATCTCAGCATTTTTTAAAAAGATTTTCTTAACGCAACATATCGGTGTCTTCCTGCAAATAGCTTTGCGCTTCGATGATGCCGCCGAGCTTTTGGAGGAATTTGGTTTGCTGGTTAGAAAGGTTGTGCAGGATGACAAAGCAGTCGGTGTTTTTATAAAAGGCTGACTTGGTCCAGTTGGCTGAACCGGCCAAAAGGGTGCGTTCATCGATTAAAATGTACTTATGGTGAAAAAGCTGCGGGCCGCGGCTGATATAGGTGGGGACACCGGCATTTTTGAGAGTTTCGACAGCGGAGGAGCTGGCGCCGAGCGATGAATGGTAATCGATAAAGACTTCAGTTCTAACGCCCCGTTTGTGTGCTTTAATGACTTCCTGGATTAAACTTTCGTGCGTAAGCGTAAACATGGCGACCGTGAGCTGTTTGCGGGCGGAGCGCAGAAGCTGTTTTACGGCATTAAAGGCTATTTCCTGTTTGTCGGGCAGCAAAAAGAGTTCGATGTTCTGTCCGCCGACCATGCTGCGCAGGTAGCCGGAATCAAAAGGTGCTTTTTCCGACAGGAAGCGGGCGATTTCAGGACTATAGAGGCCGATCATCAAATTATCATGCATGGTAAGCGACGCTTTAGTTAAATTGGCCGAGCCGATGAAAACCAGCGAGTTGTCTACAACCACAATTTTTTGATGCAGGAGAGCGTTTACTTGTATCGGGTAGGCTTGTTCGTTCGACAAATAAAAGGGCACTGAAGAGCGCTTGTCGAAAAACACCTTCATGTCGAGATATTCAGCGGCCTTGTTTTCCAGCGCTTGCAATACGGCGCGGTCGCTTAAGCCAAACATGACCAGAAAGATTGATTTTTTAGCATTTTCCAGAGCGCTTAAAATGGTTAGTCGCAGATCTTGCCGGCATTGATTCGAATAGAGAATCGGTTTGTCGCCTGCTTTGGGCAGCTTGGGGCAAAAAGCATAGGCTAGCATCCATGCATAACTGGTGCAAATAGTTAAAATCGACAGAACAAAAAAGGCTTTTATTTTTCCATGCATATAAAACTTTATATGCATGAAAATAAATTTGTCTAAAAGAAAAAAATCTATCTTGTGAGCCAAAGCATCAAATATGACGATGCAGGGAAGTTCTTTCCTTACGGGCCCTTAGTTGAGTAATCGAAGAAGTCGCCTTGGAGATCCATGTTTATACTGTTTTTAACATTGCGTGCATTGGAGACTTCCTAGTTTTTTATAGCCGCCGATCTCATTTTGTCCATTATAGAAATAGACTTAATCGGTTTGCCATGGTAGCAAATCGTTTTCGTCTTCAGCACAATCCAGTTCTCCGCTTTTTTCAAGTTTATCAAAATACTCATGCAACACATTTTTTGTTTCTATAATTTGTTGTTGTAATTCCTCTTTTGTATAATAGACACCGGGATATTTCTTCT
>CAZCPS010000040.1:0-9953 GCA_964499895.1 uncultured bacterium
GTAGAACGCTACATTCGCATTGTAGAGGTCAGGGGTTCGAATCTCCTTGGCTCCATTACATCCAAAGCTTAGGCTCAAGAAATGTTTGGCCCTGATATTTCCAAACCTTATCCGTTTGATGATTTACCTTATGAAATAAATCGCAAGCGCACCATTTTTTTAAAACATGCCATTACACGCAAAAATATTGAAATCGGCGACTATACTTACTATGACGATCCTGATGGCCCCGATAATTTTGAGACGGAAAATGTACTTTACCATTACCCTTTTTCCAAAGAAAAGCTGATTATTAAAAAGTTTTGCGCGATAGCCGCCAAAGCCAAATTCATTATGAGCTCGGCCAACCATAAACTTGATGGTTTTTCCACCTTCCCGTTTGCCATTTTTGGACATGGTTGGGAAAAAGAAATGGACGCCTCTCTTTTTCCCAATAAAGGCGACACCATCGTCGGCAACGATGTCTGGATTGGTTATGACGCTACCATCCTGCCCGCCGTCTCAATCGGCGATGGAGCTATCATCGGCGCCAAAGCGGTTGTCACTAAAGATGTACCTCCATACGCCGTTGTAGGAGGTAACCCTGCTAAAATATTATATAGACGCTTTGACGAAAAGACAATTTCGGAACTATTGGAAATCGGGTGGTGGGACTGGCCTCAGGAAAAGATCTCGCGAAATATAAAACATATTATAGCCCGCGATCTAATTCAATTAAAAAACGCACGCTAAACGAGAGGACTTATGAAACGGATTTTTTCCACCGACCTGCCAAATTATTTAAACCAAACGGTACTGCTTCGCGGCCACCTCAATAACATCCGCGCTCTGGGCAAACTTAATTTCCTGATCTTAAAGGACAAAGAGGGCTTCGCTCAGATTGTGATCGAGTCCAAAGAGGAACTCCAAAAGATCGCCCACCTTCAGCCCGGCTCAGTGCTCAGCATTCAAGGCGTCGCCGCCGAATCCAAACAGGCTGCCCTTGGAGTGGAAATTGTCAATCCTAAAATTATAGTGGAGTCGCCCGTCATCGATGTGCCGCCTGTTGATTACTACAAGCCCGAAATCCAGTCCGATCTGGATTTTATTCTTGACCACCGGCCGCTTGCCCTGCGCAACCGCAAAATCAAATCGGTCTTTAAAATCCAGGCCGAAGCAGCTTATGCCTATCGCCAATACATGCACGATAAAATCGACGCCACTGAATACTTCCCGCCCAATATTATTGGAGCCTCTTCGGAAGGCGGCGCGGAATTTTTCCATGTCGACTACTTCGGCTACAATGCAACTTTGGCGCAAAGCAGTCAGCTCTATAAGCAAATCATGGTCGGCGTCAATGAAAAAGCTTTTGCGATCGTGCCTTTTTTCCGCGCCGAAAATTCCCATACGCCCCGCCACCTCACTGAAGGCCATCAAATGGAATTTGAAATGGGTTTTTTTGACCATTGGCACGAAATTCTGCAAATTCAGGAAGAGTGCGTAAAGCATATGCTGCGCCATATTAACAAACAGTGCGAAAAAGAACTGTCCGAACTCCAAATCCAATTGGTTGCCGCGCCGGATAACATCGCCTTCCCCCGCATAACCCTCAAAGAGGCGCAGGAAATCTACTTTCAGCGCACCGGCACGGATGATCGCAAAGAAACCGATTTAAGCCCCGCCGCCGAAAAAGAACTCTGCAAATACGCCTTTGAAAAATTCGGCACCGACTTTATCTTTATTTTAGACTGGCCAACCAGTAAACGGCCTTTTTACACTTTTGTGAATGAGCAAAGACCTAATATCACCAACTCGTTCGATTTGCTTTGCGCCGGCACGGAAATCACTTCCGGCGGACAGCGCCGCCACACCCTTGCTTCCATGCTGGAAGGACTGGAACTTAAAGCCATGAATCTTGAAGCCTTTAGCGACTATCTAAGCATTTTCAAGTTCGGCATGCCGCCGCATGGCGGCTTCGGCATGGGACTGGAACGCTTTGTCATGACCATCCTGCGGCTCAAAAATATCCGCGAAGCCGCGCTCTTTCCGTCCGACCCCAAACGCATTGCCTCCAATCGCATTAAAGCAAAAATATTTTTTGGCGCCGAAAACATTCGCAATGAAATTTTAAGGCAACTTAAGGAAAAAGAGCTCTCTTTTGACCTCTTTCACCGGCCGCCCGGCGAAGACTCGCTAAAAACCATAATCGTCAAAGGCAAAAAAACCGGTAAAAATTATTTGGCGGTTCTGCCAATCTCGCAAAAATTAAATATGAAAGCGCTGCTTGCCCCTACCGGCGAAAAATGCGAATTCGAAAAGCCCGCTATTGTCATGGAACGATATGGCCTGGAAATTAACGCCATTCCGCCTTTTGGCCACCTTTTGAACCTCGAGACCTTCATGGATGAAGGCCTCTTCGGGGAAAGAAAGTGCACCTTTAAAAGCGGCCTATCCGATGAAACGATCGAGCTGCGGCCAAAAGACCTTCTTGAACTAACCCAAGCCAAATTACTCCACCTGTCTCAGGCAAACGATTGATTGTTGACAAAATTAGTCGACTATCTCATAATGCCAATAAAAACATGAGGTTAACCGGCACATGAAATTGGCGACTAAAGAACGATACGCGCTTTCGGCCATGCTCGAACTCGCCGCCTGTTATCAACAAACAATTTACAGGCAAGCCGCGCAAATAGCCAATCAGCATGACATTCCCATCTCCTACCTGGAACAAATTCTTTTAAAGCTTAAACATAAAGAGCTTATCATTTCCACAAGAGGGCCCTGCGGCGGCTACCGACTTTCCAGACCTCCCTCTGAAATCAACATTTACGATATTCTTCGTTCGCCCGTTGACCCGTATACAATTCTGGACTGCCTGCATGCCCCTGATGCTTGCAACCGCTCTGCCGGCTGCCCCACCCGGCCCTTCTGGCAAAAGCTAAATTGCAAAATGACCGGAGTACTAAAGTCCACAACCCTCGCGGATTTAATGTCATGAAAAAAGTATATCTCGACTATTCCGCAACCTCCCCTGTCAGAGAAGAAGTGCTTTATGCCATGCAGCCCTATTTTAATGAAAAATATGGCAACCCCTCCAGTTTGCATGCTTTTGGCCAGGAAGCCAAAGCCGCCCTCAATGAGGCGCGCCAACACATCGCCTCTTTGATTGGCGCAAAGCAGGATGAGATAATCTTCACTTCAGGCGGCAGCGAGGCCAACAATACCGCCCTTTTCGGCATTCTGCGCGCTTGCAACAAAAAACATCTGATCGTTTCGCAAATTGAACACCCCTCAATCCTTGGCGCTTGCAAATATCTGGAAAAAACCGGCTACAGGGTAACTTACCTGCCGGTTGATCAAAACGGCCTTGTGGATTTAAAAGCCTTAAGAGAGTCCATCTGCCAAGATACGGCGCTTGTCTCAATCATGCACGCCAACAATGAGATCGGCACCATTGAGCCAATTGAAGAGGCCTCTTCCGTCATTAAAGAGAGCGAAAAAAGTCTTGGATGCCGCATCTATTTTCATACTGACGCAGTGCAAACAGCCGGCCTGATACCTGTCGATGTTGAGAGGATGGGCATCGACTTGCTATCACTCTCCGCCCATAAAATATATGGACCCAAGGGCGTTGGCGCGCTTTTCGTCCGCTCTAAAACCTTGCTGGTTCCTTTGATCTTCGGCGGCGAGCAGGAATATCGGCGGCGCGGCTCAACCGAAAATCTTCCCGGCATAGTCGGCTTTGGCAGAGCCTGTGAGCTGGCCAAGGCGGAAATGAATTTTTTACCAAATAGAATTAAAGAGCTAAGAGACCGCCTGCAGAGCAAGCTGCTTAACGCGATTGACGAAATTATGATCAACGGCCATTTAGAGCGCCGCCTGCCAAACAACTTGAATGTCAGCATTAAATATATTGAAGGCGAATCGATGCTGATTCATCTGGATCTCTCCGGCATCGCCGCATCGACGGGATCGGCTTGCAGCTCAGGCTCGCTAGAGCCGTCGCATGTGATGCTGGCTATTGGCCGCCCACACGAGTTGGCGCACGGCTCCATCCGCTTTACGCTGGGCAAAGAGAGTACCATAGAAGATGTGGACTATGTAGCCCAAATTTTCCCTAAAATCGTCCACTCGTTAAGAAAAATCTCGCCTTTATGCAATTATGGATAAAATATGACCGCCCCCTATAATCCAACCGTTCTCGACCACTTTTTAAATCCGCGCAATGTCGGCAAAATTGAAAACGCGTCCGGCTGCGCTTCCGTCGGCAATCCGGCTTGCGGCGATATTATGGAAATAAGCGTTGAGATCAAGGATAATGTCATTCAAGACGCCAAATTCAAGACATTCGGCTGCGCCGCGGCCATTGCCACCTGTTCGGCTCTTACCGAGATTGTTATTGGAAAAACAATTGAAGAGGCGCTCAAAATTGAAAAGCAGGATATTGTAAACGCGCTCGGCGGACTGCCGCCAATCAAAATCCATTGTTCGCTTTTAGGAATTACTGCCCTAAAAAAGGCTATTCAAGGTTATCTGGCTAAGGGCTCGTAAGGAACTGTGGTAGTTATTTCCTTGAGGCGCCGCGCAAAAAGAGCTTGGCATTTATCATTCCACTCTTTCCTTTTGATCTCAAGCCGGGCTATAAAACCGCTTAAAGCATTAGATTTTATGTTTTTAAGTTTATTAATGATAAATTGATATCTTAAGAAATCTTCCTTTTGCGAGGGACTGGTAAGATCTTCTAAAATTGGCTTGGCAATCTCTTTTTCTATATACATGCCCTGCTTTATCAAATGGCGCTCCTCATTCTTTCGCATAGCTGTAATCTGCTTTTTATAACGGGAGCATAGCAAGGATGCGCCATAGGAAACAAAGCCAAGCGTAGTACTGGCGCCTATTAGAATGGAAGAATATAATGTGATTTTTTCCAGTGCAAGTACAGCCAGCCACCCGGCCCCAAAAATGAAGGGCAATGCTAATGCCGCAATAAAAAGAGCCAAGGAAAGCGTTGCAGTTGAAAGTTTAATATTTTTGGCAATATGATATTTTTTAATATTATTGCACTGAACTTTCCACTGCTGTTTTAAAACTGTGCCATCATCTATCCTTTGATAGACAGCAAAGTCGGAATTGTATCTAGGCTTACTTATTCCACTCATTGTATTACGCCTTTAAATTAAACAACTATATTATAACATTTAAATAATTATTTGTCAATAAATTACACAGAGTAATTAAGGATTAAATAAAGACGCAACAACTAGCTAACTATTAACGACCTACGCCCAGCAGAAAGAGTGTTTCCAGAACCATCACGGCACAGGCCAGAAATAGCAATAACAGCAAGACCGGCTTACCGCCGCAAAGGGCATATTGGGATACCCGCTTTTTATGATAGCGCCCCACCCAGACCAGCCATGCCGGCAAAAAGCCATTTAAAAAAGCTTCGCCATAACCTCCGGCTACGCTAATAGCCAATACAAAAATGGAGGGGTCAAGCGCCGCGAAAATGAAGGGCGGCACGAAGGTCATCACGCAAAGGATAAAGCGGGTCATGCCCTTGCGCTCCCAATTTAAGCCGTCGCCCAAAAAGTCAACCATCGAAAAGGAAACACCCAGCATGGAGGTAACAATGGCAAACATGCCAAAAAGCCGGCCTACGACCGGAATCCAGCTGGCGCCGGCCATCTTTTCCAGAGCTTCTGTTACGGGCTGACCTTCCACTAGAGCCTTTTGCGCGAATTCCAGCGGCAAAGCACCAATAATCAGCCACTGCCAGAGCAAATAAATGACGAGCGGAATCAGCGTGCCAAAAATGATCGCTTTGCGCATGATTCGGCCGTTGTCCTTAAAGTGGTGCGTAAGCGATGGAATAACATTATGATAGCCGAAGGCGCTAAACAAGATGGGCGCCGACAAAAACATATAAGACCAGCTGCCGCCAAGGAGCCGTTCGGCGCGAATGGATGGCGCGCCGACGCTTAATAGCGCCGCGAAAGCGACCAAAAGACCGATCATTAAAATGTAATTTACCCGATCGACAAATTTAAGTCCGATGCCGACTATGATGCCGAAGAGTACACCAAAGACAAAAAACCGGGTCCAGCCCTCCAGAACAATGCCGGAAAAATCTTCAATATATGCGGCTAGAATCGGACCGCCGGCCGCAAAATAGGCCACCATCAAGCAATAATACAAAAAGAGAAAGACACCCCCGGCCATTAACCGGCCATTATTGCCCAAAAACTTCTTGGTAATCGAGAGCACATTGGCGCCATGGTGCATCCAGAGAGTCGCCTCCAAAAATAAAAAGCCGGTCGCCAGCATAAAAAGCCAGACCGCAATAGTAATGAGCGACGCCGGCAAAAATCCGGCCCGGGCGGTAACCAGCGGAATGCCTAACATGCCGGCACCAATAGTAGTGCCCGCAATAAGCAATGTACCGCTAATAATATTTGCCAAACTGACGCGTTTTTCCATTTTTGCCCTCGAATAAAATCATACCTATTAATTATATTAACATATTTAAACGCCCTGTCAAGACGATGATCGAAGAAACAAAAGATGGCATTTTTTTTAAAATAAGAGCCTCTCCTAAAGCCGGCGCAACGGAAATATGCGAATGGCAGGACAATATTTTGCGTGTCCGCGTCCACGCTCTTCCTGAAAAGGGCAAGGCCAACTTGGCTATCATTGCCTATTTCGCTAAATTGCTGGGCGTTCCCAAATCAGCCGTCACGATTAAGGGGACCGCCTCCCGCAACAAGAAAATCTTTATTGAAGGCATCTCCAAAGAAAGAGCCGAGCAGCTTATCGCAAAAATGATTTTACAAAAATAATAGCAACATAAAAGATGAAGAAAAAAAATACCGGTGCTTTTTATGCGCAAATTTTATCTTCACATACTATTTCTTTGCTGTGCAGTTAACATTCTGCAAGCCCATGAACAAAGTCAGACTTTTTCAATTGTGGAAGAGGCTCTCATACCACTTGGCATGCCGATAGTTTGCTCGTTTCATTGTGCCCGCGAAAATGCTCTTTTAAATATGGCGGCCGCGGACGCTGACGGGTTGGAAGCGCTAGGTGATTTATTACTTGCGCCATCGCAGTTTCTTCTTGGCGGAAAGCGCTACTCTTTCGACCCGGCATCCGATCAACTAATCTTGCAGCCGATTTTTAAATATGAAAAACATCTGATGCTCAAAACCGCTCTGGCGCTGCCGCTATTGCAAATCAGCCAGATTACCGGATCTACACTTAAAGCGCTGGCGCAATTAAAGCCCCAAGTTAGAAAACGCTTTGAGAAGCTTCACGAGCGCCTGCGGCAGGTTGGCCGCAAAAAAAAGGCCTGCTTATGGTCAGAGCAGATCTGCCCTTGCCAAAATTACCTGCGGAAAAGCGGCGTCAAGGAAGAGCGCGAGGCGGAGATTAGCGCTTTAAAAGAAATCGTACAGCTGCTGGAGAGCCGCGGCATACCTTATTGGCTGGATTGCGGCACGCTACTGGGCGCCTACCGCCATGGCGGCATCATTCCATGGGATTGCGACATCGACATTGCCATCTTTGAAGAGGATCATCACTTGGTAAAAAGCCTGCTTTCCGGCCTTGGCGACGCAAAATATCAAGTGCAGGACTGGTCTTGCTATAACTGTCCGCACACTTTTTTAAAAGTGCTAGTCAAGACGAACAATATGCTAATTGATATTTATCATTATCGGTATGATATGCAAAAACAGGAAATCTCCTATCATTTTTCCTATGAGTTTTCTTCGATCCCCGAAAAATGGAAAAAAGATGAGATGGAACTCATCTCCCCGATAAACGCGGAGCTTATCCTGCCGTTAAAACGGATTAAATTCGAAGATTTTTATGCTTATGGGCCCTGCCGGATTGAAGAATATCTCAAAATCAAGTATGGCCCCGATCTGCGGCCGACTATGGTGTGGGACGAAAAAGAGGGCATATACAAAAAGATAGAAGACCATCCTTATTGGCATAGGTGATGCATTAAAGCCGGTGTCCTGTCAACAGCCCCGGCAACAAAAAGAGCAGAATCCGTCCGGAGTTAACGGTCAAAAGATAATGGTCGGCCAGCCCGATAAAAAGCAAGCCCGTCATGGCCGAAAGCAGCATGATTTCAAACTTTGAGCCATCCCCCGAAAGAATTTTATAAATGGGTCTAAAGAACAATAGCAAGAACGCGCACAAAGCAAAGAGGCCGGCTTCCGCCCAGATTAACAAGTAAATGTTATGCACCGGAAAATGCATATGCCTTGGCAATTCGGCGCCATATAAAGACTGCATTTTGCGTATAAAGTGATTGAATCCCACGCCGAGAAGAGGGCTTTCTTTAATTATCCGAAAGGCCGCCTTTTGAAAAAAGATCCTTTCCGGCTCCTTGATTTGCACAGCCCCTTTTTCAAAGCCCACCAAACCTCCGCGCTCATAAATTTGCGAAAATAAAAGCAGGTAACAGGTTAAAAAAGATCCCAGCATCACACCGAAAAGCCGTTTATTAAACGACCTCTTTTTCCAATAAATCACAGCAAAGTAGGTTGCAGCCATAATGAAAAAGGCTATTTCCGCCGAGCGTGAATAGGTAATGGCCAGGGTAAACGAGCCAATAAAAAAGACTGTTGCCAAGCCAATTTTTTGCCATTTGCGTTGCGCCGTATCAAACAAATAACTGATAAAGGCCAAAAATACCGCCAAAAACCCGCCGAAAGTATTCGGATGGGAAAAACTGCCATAAGCGCGCAGCATCCAGACGGGCCGTGAGGCCGTGTCAAAAATCCACCTGCAGCCGCTTTTGGAAAAAAAGCCGGCGCTGCCGGGAATTTCCCCTAAAAATGGCCAGCCGGTCGCATGCTGCAAAAAATATTGGCTGATGCCAACCAAACATTCGAGCAAGCCAAAGGCCAGCATAGCTGTCAGACAAACCTTTTTCCAATAATGAAACTTTTGGCTCAAAAGATACCTGGCGTAAAAGAAAAAGAGAGCGGCGGCGGCCAATTTGAACAATTCATAATAGGTGCGATGAGGGGGATGAGCACCGGCTCCTATAAGAGAGATGCGTTCGATGGCCAAAAACAATAGAACGAAGACGCCCCCATGATCAATCAATAAAGAGTTGCCCCTTTTTGAAGATAGCAGATAAAGAGCCAAAACCAAAAACAGCAGATCAATCGTATGAATGAAAGGGGCTATCCCGCTTCCTAAAAATTTACATCTGACAGAATCCAGGCCGCGCGCAATTCCCGGCGCGCAAAAAAGCAGTATTAGCGCCGCCCACGACAAGTTACTTTTGCATTTTTCTATCAATTATGGCTACGCTCCCTAAAAAAAAATATCAGGTGATACGCCGGCTCATATGCATGCCCGCCCTGCCCGATAATACCGTCCAAAGGTTTACCGCCTCGCTGTCCAAACGCAAAATACCTTTTTTACGCCGCATTAAACGCTACTTCATGTAGAGCATCAATTATATCTTTTTACGGTTTAAAAAAAATAAGTTTTGCTATGATTAGCAAAAAGGAGATTGACATGCAGACTTTAGACGCAATTTTAAATCGCCGCAGCATCCGTAAATATTTACCAAAAAAAGTTCCTTCGTCAGCAATGGATGCTATTTTGCAAGCCGGCATGACAGCACCCTCGGCTTGCAACCAGCAGCCATAGCATTTTATTGTCATCGACAAAGAAGCGCTGCTCAAAGAAATTCCAAAGTTCAACCCGCACGCCTCCATGTGCGTCCAAGCGCCCGCTTCCGTGCTTGTTTGCGCCGACACTGAAAATCTGATCAGCTCCGATTTTTGGCCTCAGGATTGCGCGGCCGCCACACAAAACATACTGCTCTCGGCCTGCGATTTGGGTCTTGGCGCCGTATGGACGGGCGTTTTTCCGCATATGAGCATTGTATACCGAAACAACCTGAAGAATCGGTTTTGGGCAATTTCAAAGCTGCTGAAAAT
>CAZCPS010000041.1:0-9835 GCA_964499895.1 uncultured bacterium
CATAGCAGAAAAATGGCATGGGAAAATTTGCAGTCGGAAGAATGCAAAAGCTTTTTAAAAGAAAACCATATCGATCTAAAAAGGCTAAAGAGCCGGCTCGATCTAAAAAAACATAAAGTGATTCGCAAACAGGCCGACCTTCCGGCCTGGATGAAAACAGCAACAATAGCCTTGTCAGTCGTTGCGGTTGGAGCCGGCCTTGCAATAGGCCTTCAGCCGTAAGTCGGCTATAACTGGAAAATTGGAGAGTATTATGTCGCAGTCAGCTTCGTTTTTACAAACCTGCGCAAATCCGATAGTATATGACCAGCTCTGTTCGCATCAGCCCGAAATAATATCCCAAAAGCTTTGTCTTTATGGCGACGATGGCACAATTGAAAAGGTCTTGCATGTTTGCAAGGAAAAACTAGCCAAAGAAAAGTTCGAAAAAGTGCTCCAGGATCCGGACCTCTTTAATATTGCCTATGACGCTACGACGGAGGACCTGCTAATGTTTTTTTATGAAAATTTACCCGATCCGCTCTTTATGCGACTACTTTCCTGTAAGGCAGGTAAAGTTGCAGACTTTGCTTGCAAATCCTTTTCCCACATCTGGAGCTTTAATTTTGAAGAAAACCAGATGCATTCCATATTTCGCAGCGAAGGCTGGCAACCCGAATCTTCCGCTCTGTTCATGATTCAATCGTTAGACAGTTTTAGAAAGGTCGACAGCGATCCGATGTTTAAAAAAATAAGAGCACTTTTTGCAAGAATACGGATGGCAGCATCGCCCTCGGAAAATGTTAACAATTTAAAAGAAATGATCATAGCCGGAGTGCCCTTCCTTTATGTGTTGCCTGTTTCGGTGCTGCATAATCTGTCTTTGCATGCCGTGTGCCTGGTTTTGCATCTTGAAACCAATAATATCCTGCATATTATCCAGTGTGACCGGGGCGGCTCCGGCGATTCTATTTGCGCACATAAGCTGGATTTATCAAAAAAAGAGCAAAAAAATGTACTGATAGATGCTCTCTCTGAACTTTTTCAGATTGAATACGACCTGCCCAAAAGTAGTGAGGTCTGGCATGGACTAGGCCAAAAAATCGGCAACTGCAGCGTAGCTTGCCTTGAAACGGCCCTGTTAGCATTAATAGCAATCTCCTTCGCCCAAGAAATGAACATGGCGATCGACGCCGAAGAAATCACCTTGCAATCCAAAGCTTTATATAAGCGATGGAAACGCCATAGCAGAAAAATGGCATGGGAAAATCTGCAGGACGATCAATACCAAAAGTTTTTAAAAGAAAACCGGATCGATCTAATCGAGCTGGAAACCCAGCTCGATCTTGACAAATCTAAAGCGATTCGCAAACAGGCCGATCATCCCCCTGGATGAAAGCAGCAACAATAACCTTGTCAACCGTAGCGCTTGGAGCCGGCCTTGCAATAGGCCTTCAGCCGTGAAAGAACAGTATAATCCGCAGCTACTATCGCTAAATTTTAATCTGCTTATAGCTGTACCGAAAAGTCTGCAGACCACAGGAATGCAAGAACCGTATCTTGAAGGAAAACGGCTTGCCGACAGCCGGGGCCCGCCTTATAGAAGACAAGCGAAAAACAAAGCTCTCCTCTCTCTTGACAATCCGGCTTTAATCCTAGTACGCTGTTAGGAAAAAGGAGTTTTTATGTATTGCTTTTTATGCAAAAAAAATCCGGATCTCGAAGGACGCATCGGTTTTAGAGCGGTTTGCCCTCACTGCGACGCCGATTTGCATGTCTGCTGCAACTGTAAACACTATGCTCCCGGCAAACCGGGAAACTGCATGATACCTGACATCGATCCGGTATATGACCCGCAAAAAGCCAACTTTTGCGAAGAATTTGTTCCTTCAACAAAAACCCCTGACAACCTGCCAAAAAAACCACTCAATGACACTGCCAAAAAGATATTTTCCGAAGAGCCGCCAAAACCGACCGACTTCAACTCGCTTTTTAAACTCGACTTTGTACATTGTTGAACTTTGAGTTCAACAATGTACAAAGTCGAGTTAACGACGAGAAATCCTCTTGACCAGGTCATAGACCAGCCAGAGCACCAGCGACAGGATATATTCGGCGACCATGACATCGAAGCCGACCAGATAGGTCATCACCGGTAAAAGCAAAAGGCCGGATATCATAAATGAAAGGTAATAAGAGGTTACCCTCCTGACCTTCCCCTTAAAAGCCCAGTTTAAAAGCCGCGTCATGCAGCCGCAGATCGCAAGCGCGACAAAAAGATCGGAAAGCGCGTTTTTCAAAAGACACCTAAAACATTCAGCAATACAAAAATGATCATAACCGGCGCGATATATTTCAGCGTAACATAAAAATAACCTTTAGCGATATGCCGTCCATGATCAAACATGTGCGAGCCGATTTTCAAGTTATCAAAGGCCGCCGCCATGCCCCAGCGCCACCCGACCAGCACAACCGCCATCAGGCCGCCGATTGGCACCAGCAAATTGATTGACAGAGAAGAGATCAGATCGAAAAAGGTGTAGCCAAAAAGAGTAAAATTTTTCCAAAGGCCAAACGCAAGCGCCGAAGGAATGCCCAAAAGAAAGGCGGCAGAGCAGCCGGCTATCGCCGCTTTTTTTCGCGAAAAGCCCTTCTCGTCCATTAAATAAGAGATCACCGGTTCCAGCGCCGACACCTCCGAGGTTAACGCGGCCAGGGCAACCAGGGTAAAAAAGAGGATCGAAAGCGCCCAGCCAAAGGAAATCTCCGAAAAAACTAACGGCAGGGTTTCGAAAATCAAAGCTGAACCGATCTGCGGCTGCATGCCCGCTGAAAAAACAATCGGAAAGATCGCCACGCCCATCAAGAGCGCGATCACTGTGTTAAGCAAAACAACGGGGTAGCAGCTGCCGGCAACATTTTCATCGCGCGACAGATAGCTGCCATAAGTAACCATAGTCCCCTGCCCCAGACTCAGGGTGAAAAAGGCTTGTCCCAGCGCAACCAGCAGCACCCTCGGCGTAAGCAGCCGCCACTCGGGTTTAAACAAAAAGCTGAGTCCTGCCATGGCGCCCGGCATTGTAAGCGCTTTAACAACCAGTATCAACAAGACCAAAACAAGTAGCGGCATCATAATCTTACTGCCCAGCTCGATCCCCTTGCGCACTCCCGTTAGCAATACCATGAGCGAAAGCGCCATAAATAGCAGGTGAAAGCCCACCGTCCATGCCGATGAAGCCGAAAGGGCTGTAAAACAGGCGGTGGCATCGTGAGCTCCGGTAAAATGGCTGAGGCGGCCCGAAATCGCCTGTACCAGATAGCCCAGCGACCAGCCGGCAATCACACTATAAAAGGAGCTGATTAAAAATCCGGTTACAACAGCCGTTTTGCCGCCAAAGGCCCAATATTTAGTCCGCCCCAGCAAACGAAAGGCGCCGGCTGGGCTGCTTTGCGCCGCCCGCCCAATCAGAATTTCGCCGATTAATACCGGAAAACCGATCAGAGCAAGACATATCAGATAGGCAAAGATAAAAGCGCCTCCGCCGTTTTCGCCAACAACATAGGGAAAGCGCCAAATGCTGCCCAAGCCGACAGCCGAACCAAGCGCCGCAAAAATAAATCCCAGCCGCGATTTCCATGATTCTCTGATCTGATATTCCTTCATTAATAAGCCTTGTTGATTATACTAATGATAATGTTAGCAAATCCTAAAAATAAAAACACTCAATGAAATTTACTCTAATCGAGCCCCAAACGGAGGCGGCCTTCCCCTTCCTTGAATCCGTAAAAGCCGGCTTTCCCTCGCCGCATGAAGGCCACATCGAGGAAAAGCTGGATTTAAACCATTTTCTGATAAAACATCCCGCCGCCACCTTTTTTGTACGGGTCGACGGCGATTCAATGCAAAACGCCCACATATACCATAATGATATTTTGATTGTCGACCGGGCGCTAAAACCTGAGCATAAATCGATCATCGTCGCGATCTTGAATAGCGAATTTACCGTCAAACGCCTGATCATTAAAGATCAAAAAGTTTTCCTGGCAGCCGAAAACGCCGCCTTTAGCCCGATCGAAATCAAAAAGGAGATGGACTTTGCCGTCTGGGGCGTCGTTACCTATATTATTCATAAAGCCACTTAAATGATGTACGCGCTAGTTGACTGCAACAATTTTTTCGCTTCCTGCGAACAGGTCTTCGATCCCACTCTTCGCAAAAAGCCGCTCCTCATTCTCTCGCGCAACGACGGCTGCGTAATCGCCCGTTCCAGAGAAGCCAAAGCGCTCGGCATTGCCATGGGCGCTCCTTTTTTCACCTGCCGCGACGCCATTTTGCGTCATAAAATTGCCGTGCGCTCCTCCAATTTCGCCCTTTATGCCGACATGTCGCAACGGGTCATGCAAACCTTGCTAACTTTTAGCCTCGCGATGGAGATCTATTCAGTCGATGAAGCCTTTCTGCACGATAAAATAATCTCCTGCGATTTGGGCTCCCAAATCAGAGCGCAAGTTATCAGATGGACCGGCATACCGGTTAGCGTCGGCATCGGCAAGACTAAAACACTCGCCAAGCTCGCCATCGAACAGGCGAAAAAAGGCTGCGGCGTTTTTGCGCTGGATGAGAGCAACACTGAGGCAGTCTTAAAGTCAACGCCCATAGATGCCATTTGGGGTATCGGAGGTAAAAGCGCCCTAAAACTGCGCAGCGCAAGCATTTACTCGGCATATGATTTAATCTGCCAGGATAATGGGCGCATCCAAAAACTGCTTTCCGTAGCCGGCCTTAAAACCGCACTCGAACTGCGCGGACAGGACTGCTTTACAATAGACGAACACTCTACTGACAAGACCAAATCCATCCTTTGCTCGCGCTCCTTTTCAAATGAACTTGCCACGCCGGACGCCCTAAAAGAGGCGCTCGCCTATTTTTGCGAAGAGGCTAGTGTTAAACTGCGCCGCCAAAAACAAAAGTGCAGCCTCGTTCAGATCTTCATCAGCTCCAACCGTTTTAAAGAGAACTTCTATTTTAATACGGCCACCGAAGCGCTGCCGGTTAGCACCGCCTATACTCCGGAAATTACGGAGCGGGCGCACAAAGCGCTAAAAAGCATTTATCAACCCGGGTACACTTATAAAAGATGCGGCGTTCTTTTAAGTGGATTTAGCGAAGCCGATATCTGCCAGAGAGATCTTTTTGCGTCGGATAGCGATGGACAAAAAAAAGAGCAGGCTATGCAGGCGCTCGATGAAATCAACCGTAAAAGCGGCAAAAGGGCGCTCTTTTTCGCCGTCGCCGGCACAGAGGTAAGCAACAGGGCCGCGAACCTATGGCGATCGCCCAACTATACTACTTGTTGGGAAGACCTGATTAGAGCAGGTAGCGGGTGGAAAGTGAAAGATAAATCGCGGTCGTAATCACATCGGCCAGCATCAAAACTACAGGGCCTGAGGCCACTTTAGGATCAAGCCGCGACTTGTGCAGCAGGATAGGCAAAGTAAAGCCTAAAGTCGCCGCTACCAAAACCGAGATCAAAATCGAAAAACCGATGACACAGGAAGCTATAATACCCCCCTTCCACAAGAGTGATATGATGCCGATCGTTATGGCGCAGGTAGCCGCGATCAAAAACAGCACCTTCTCTTCCCAAAGCGCTTTTAAAAAGATGTACTTCCATGTAACGCGCGGACGGCGCAAAAAGAGCAGGCTATGCGTCATCGACTGCATCGAAACCGATTCGCTAAGCGTCAAAACCAATGGAATAAACATGGCCAGCAAAACTATCTGGTCGAGCACCTGCACATAAAAACGGGAGATAATCGCGCAGACAATGCCGCTAAGCATATTGCAGGTAATCCATGGCATGCGAAAGCGGTAGTCGCGCACCGGCGAAACTTTCTTGCGGTCTTCGAGCGTCAGACCGACAACCTGAAACATGTCCATGCGGTGCTGCGAGTCGGCCACATCGAACGACTCTTCTAAATAAGTTTCAATATCGACAAAGCCAATCAGCGCATTATCGTCGTTTACTACAGGAATGGCTAAAAGCCCGCGCCTGGCAAAGAGCTCCATCGCTTCTTTAAGCGTCTGGCGCTCATGCAGGCGGAGAACCGGCGCATCCATGATGGCGGAAATTTTGGTTTCGGGATGCGAGAGCAGCAGTTTGCGGGTAGAGACTACGCCGACCAGTTTATTGTCGGAATCGGTCACATAAAAATAGATCACTTTGTGCTCAATCTTCTTTTGGCGCAAAAGCAAAAGCGCGTCCTGAATTGTATCCTCTTTGTTAAGCAGGGACTGCAAAGGTTGCACCAACTCTTTGAGCTGCCGGTTTAAATTGCCATCTCTCATTTTTTCTCATCCTCTTTTTTCTTTGAATAACACTAGATAACGATCTTGTAAATGGCAATTTTGCCATTTAGCAAAAAGATGCTGGAGATTAAAAGTTGGTTGTCGCTACTATTTATTTTTAAGAAAATTTGAGAGCGAAGGAAAAAGCATGTGCGGCATTTTTGGATATATCGGCAAGGAAAGTCCACTTGACCAGTGTTTAACCGGACTGAAAAACCTGGAATACCGCGGCTATGATTCCGCGGGTATCGCCGGACTAATTGCCGATCAGTTATTTATCTGCAAAGAAGCCGGACGGCTCTCTATTTTACACGAAAAAGCCAAACAGTTAAACCCGCTGCTGGATGTCGCCATCGGCCATACAAGATGGGCCACGCATGGCCGCCCGACCCAAAATAATGCCCATCCCCATACTGATGAAAATCAGACTTTGGCTCTCGTACATAACGGCATCATCGAAAATTATGATATTTTGCGCACTATGCTGCAAACCCATGGACTGACCTTTTACTCGGACACCGATACGGAAGTGATCGCGCAGCTGATTGCCTTTCATTATAAAGGCAACCTGGTCAAGGCAGTGCAGAAATCGCTTAAAATGCTTAAAGGCTCGCTGGCCATCTCCCTGGTGCATAAAGATTATCCGGGCCATATTATCGCCACATCAAGAGAGCGCCCGCTTTCGGTTGGCTTTGATGATAACAAAACCGAATTTTTAGTCTCTTCCGACCCTAATGCCTTTTTGGGACGCGATTTGAATGTCTTCTTTTTGAAAAACGATGAAGTGGCCGTTATCAATACGCTAGACTATCAGGTCTATAACAGCATTCGCATGAAAGTCAAAAAGACGACCGAAAAGTTCATCGGCAAAAATCAGATGCCTGATAAAAATGGCTATGAGCATTTTATGCTCAAAGAGATCTACGAACAGCCGGTTACTATTCAGAAAGCTATGCTGGGCAATTATTCCGACGATTTTGGCACGGCCCAATTCGAAGGCCTTTCCTTTACCGCCAAGGAACTCAGCGCCACGCGCCACATCATGCTTTTAGCCTGCGGAACTTCGTGGCATGCCAGCAGCATCGCCGCCTATATGATGGAAGATAAGGCCAGGATTCCGACCCAGGCTGAAATCGCCTCCGAACTGCGCTTTAAAAATCCAATTATTTCCGATAAAACGCTGGTAATCGCCGTCTCCCAGTCGGGCGAGACAGCCGACACGCTCGGCGCCCTGCGCGAAGCCAAATCCAAAGGCGCCAAAATTCTCGGCGTCTGCAATGTAAAAAACTCGACTTTAGCCAGAGAAGCCGACAGCTGCATTTACCTGAAAGCCGGTCCCGAATTTAGCGTCTGCTCGACCAAAGCCTTTACTTCACAGCTGACCATCTTAGCTCTTTTCACTCTCTTTATGGCGCGCCTGCGCCATATGGACAAAAGCGATGGCCGCCTCTTTTTAAAAGAGCTTAAACAAATTCCGGCCAAGATCGAGGCCGTACTTAAAAAGGCCGAAGAAATCAAGGTTCTGGCGCATAAATACAGCAAATATGATAGCTTCTTCTTTTTGGGGCGGCACTATATGTACCCTACCTGCCAGGAAGCGGCCTTAAAGCTTAAAGAGATCTCCTATCTGAACGCCAACAGTTATCCGGCCGGCGAAATGAAACATGGGCCGATCGCGCTCATTTCCGAAAACCTGCCTGTCATTGCTTTTTGCGCCAATCATCTGACCTATGAAAAAATGCTCTCCAATTTAATGGAAGTGAAATCACGCGGAGCGCCCATTCTGGCATTTGCTTCCGAAGGCTCAAGGCGTATTGCCGACATCGCCGATGATGTGATCTGGCTGCCGCCGGCTTGTGATGAGCTGGCCACATTCCCTTCTTCCGTCGCGGGACAGCTTTTGGCATACTACATCGCAAAAGAGCGCGGCACTGAAATCGACTGCCCCCGCAACTTGGCAAAATCGGTAACGGTTGAATGAACAGTAGCATTTCGAATCTGCAAAACCCCTCTATCTTTTTTGTCTGTTGCATAATTTAATTAACTTCGTCAGAATGTAATTTAAATTCCGTGTCTAAAGAGCGTATACCATGAAAATCTTTAAGTATTGCATATTATCCCTACTTGGCCTGATCGCCATTTTAATTTTTTTAGCGCCGCGCCTGCTTTCAACGGAGCATGCGAAAAAAACGCTAATCGCTGCAGTGGAAGCAAAACCCGGCTGCAAGTTGCAAATCGGGTCGCTGCGCCTTTCATGGCTTGGCCCACAGGTCATCTCCGACCTGAATTTTCAAACCAAAGAACTCGATCTTTTAGCCGACTATTTTTCAACCACGGAAAATCTCTTCAGCGTTTTTGCCTCTTCGCCCTTCAATATCCGCAACTACTTTACCAAGAAGTGTACCCTGAAACTGTCGGACGGCAACCTGAAAATTAAAGACCATAATGCCGAGTTCAATAATATCAACGGCGAGATGGTAGCGCCGGGCAACAGCAGCCCTTTGCAATTTAACTTTAACGGCAAATCAACCTCTGAAGGCCAATCGGGCTTTTTTGATATTGCCGTCACAGTCAGCTTGCACGAAGAAATCGAAAAACTCGCGATCGCCGCCCATATCGACTGCAAGGATCTGCCGACGGTCTGTCTGGACCGGCTGCTCTCTTTGAATCAGAAAAATAATGTCACTCTGGAAGAACTGCTCGGCCCTACCATGAATTTACAGGTCGAAGGCGAAGTGTTGGACGCTTCCGGCTCTTGCCGCATTATCCTGACGACGCCGCTCTGCCGGGCAATGGCGAATTTGAATTTCGACAAAGAAAAAATTTCGCTAAAAGAACCGGCCATTATCAGCATGAATTTCCAAAGCCGCGGCCTGTTAAGCATCACTCCGGCCAAGTTGTTCATCTCAAATAATGGGTTTTATTGTCCTTATAATCTTTCAAAGCTACTTATCGAGACCGCAACGCTAGACTTGGGCCATCTCAAGGCTGCAAACCAAAAAGCCGCCGGATCATTGAATAAAACGCTAAAGCAAACGGAATTAACTTCCGACATTTGGTTTGCTCCCAGCCCGGTGAATGTAGTGGATGGCGCCGCCTTTATCGAACGCATCGATTTTCTCGTAAATAACTCTTTGCATCTTTGCCTGTGGGGTGAATTTGAATTTATCAATGACCGGCTGCGCATGACGCTTGGCGTGCCGTCCGACTCGCTCACAACTCTTTTCAACCTAAAAAATCTGCCGGATGACTATATGCTCAGGATCCCGATTAAAGGAACAGCGAAAAACCCCAAAGTAGACGAAGGCAAAATCTCAGCTGAAATAGCGTCGCTTGTCGCCGCCCAGTCAGGCAAGTCCGGCTCGCTCTTCGATACCATTTTTGGTGTGCTTGGAAAGAAAAACAAGGAAAAGGCGCCCGATGCTGTGCAGCCTTTTCCTTGGGAACAATAACTTAGGGTCCGTAAGGAAATAACTACCACATTTCAGCTGCGCCAAAGCCCCGGGC
>CAZCPS010000042.1:0-9586 GCA_964499895.1 uncultured bacterium
ATTGGGTAGCTTACGATCGGCCAATCGCGGGAGCTTTCGCGTTGCCGAAATGGGCGGTTATTTCCTTACGGACCCTAAAGTCTTCCGAAAGCTTTTGAAGGCAAGGACATGTACCAAAATCCGCTGCCGCAGATTAGCGCGCTCAGAATCAGAACCACTACTACACCAAATAATTCGCACAGGATGCCGCCTAAAAAGGGCGCGATAAGTCCGCGCAACCCAATCATCAATACATTAATACCGGAATATTGCGAGCTGTCCATGTCGCCGGCAAAAAGCGTTCCCGAAAGATTCCACACCAGCCGGCTGCCCGCCTGGGTCGCGCCGTAGATGAAAAAGGCGGCGTAGAAGAGGAAAGCGGAGAATTTGGAGATGAGCACAAGGGCCGGAAAAAGCGCGAAGCCCAGCGCGATTAGTCCGGTCAAATTATTGATGCTAAGCCGATTCAAAAGGAAGGTCCAGAGCGGGGAGAAGAGGATAAATCCGGCGGCCATAAAAACGCAGCGGCCGGTAGTCATTTCAAAATAGGAAAGCTGCAAAGAGTCGGCGAAAAAAAAGGCCAGCGCCGGCACAGCCAGCATCGTGCCAAAGCCGCTCAGGGTGGTGCCGATTTGAAAAGTGGCAAAATCCCGGCGGGTGCGCAGCAGTTGCAGAGCTGTTTTCCATGGTTGCAGATAACTGAAGGCTTCTCTTGTTTTGGTTTGGTTTTCAATATCAACCGGTATGCGCCACTGCAAAAAGACGCCTAGAATGCCCAAAAGGCTGCTTATCAAAAAGAGCAGCTGCCAGCCGGCGGCGATGCCGTCTAACATCCGGCCGATCGCGAAAGCCAATATGGCGCCTTCGGTAAAAGCTAAAATGGATCCGAGAGAAAAAAGCCGGGCGCGCTCTTCCTTTTTCAAATTTATTCTAAGTATTTCGATCCAGGCCGGGATGCTGGCCTTGGAAAAAAGCATAAAGAGCGCGGATGCCAATATCAGGTATGACCGGCTATGAAAGATGGGCAGCAGCAAAAAGGGCAGATACGCAAGCAGTCCGGCGGCGGCCATATTGGAGCGCAGCTTGCCCCTGTGCCGGGAGATATGCGAGCTCCAATAGAAGGAAAAGACTGAGACGGCCGGTTTAAGCATGGTGAAAAGAGCGATTTGAAAGGCGCTGGCGTGCAGGTCTTTACGCAAAATAAAGGGCAAAAGCGCATAAAAAACGACAAACGGCTCGTTTAAAAGGGCCGAACCGATGACGGCCATGCGGGTTTTGTTAAAGGCGCGATCTAGCGTAGCTGCTATTTGTTTCATTTAAAAATATTGTTAATTGATGCTGCAAGTAATTATAGCATTTTAGCGTTATTATCAGCACCGCAAGTCTCTGTACCGGACAAAAATGTGCAAAGCCCTAAGAAATGGCGTCCCCGGCACGAATTGAACGTGCGACCTATCGCTTAGGAGGCGATCGCTCTATCCACTGAGCTACGGGGACATGATTTAGTCGGTCTTGAGCACTTCCATAAAGACATGCTGCGGAATGGTAACCTTGCCGAACTCCTTCATTTTCTTTTTACCTTTTTTCTGCTTTTCCCACAGTTTGCGTTTTCTGGTAATGTCTCCGCCGTAGCATTTGGCGGTCACATTTTTGGAAAGAGCGGTGAGTGTTTCTCTGGCAATGATTTTACCGCCGATGGCGGCCTGGATTGGTACTTTAAACATTTGTCTGGGGATATTTTCCGCCAGTTTTTTACAAACGGCGCGTCCTTTGGCTTCGGCTTTGGAGCGGTGTACGAGACAGGAAAAGGCGTCGACCGGTTCCTCGTTGACGCGGATTTCCAGTTTAATGATGTCGCTTTGCTCGAAACAGTCAAATTCGTAGTCAAACGAGCCATATCCTTTAGTGATCGATTTGAGCTTGTCATTAAAATCGGTAATGATCTCGTTCATCGGCATGCGGTAGTGCAAAAGCAGGCGCTGATGGCCGATCGTATCGGTAGAAATCAGTTCGCCCCGTTTGTCCATGCCCAGAGTCATAGCGGCTCCTAAATAATCGGAAGGAATCATGATATGGCATTTTACCCAGGGTTCCTCGATTTTTTTAATAATGGAGGGGTCGGGGAAGAGGGTGGGGTTGTCGACATTGGAAATATGGTTATTGGCGGTGGTGATTTTGTAGCTGACGCTGGGCGCGGTCATGATGATGTCAAGATTGAATTCACGAGCTAGCCGCTCAAAGGTAATTTCCAAATGCAGAAGGCCCAAAAACCCGCAACGAAAGCCAAAACCGAGCGCTTGGGTGCTTTCCTGTTCGACATGCAAAGCCGAGTCGTTGAGCTGTAATTTGGTGAGAGCGTCCTTAAGGGTTTCAAAATCGGAGTTGTCGACCGGATAGATGCCGGCAAAAACGACGGGATTGATAATTTTAAAGCCGGGCAGCGCCATTTTAGCCGGATTTTTCTGCAAGGTGATTGTATCGCCGATCTTGATGTCGGCGGTATTTTTGATGTTGGCGACGATATATCCCACTTCGCCGGCGCGCAGCTTTTCTACGGGCTTTTCGTTAGGAGCGAAGATGCCGGTTTCCAGCACTTCGAATGTTTTGCCGGTGGCCATCATTTTAATTTGGCTTTTTTTGCCAATTTCCCCGGAAATGATGCGAATATAGGCCATGGCGCCGCGGTAGGGATCGTAGTGGGAGTCAAAGACTAGCGCTTTTAATTCATTTTCGCCGGTAATTTTCGGTGGGGGAACTAACGAGATGATCTGCTCAAGAATTTCCTTGATGCCGATGCCGGTTTTAGCCGAAGCGTGAATAATCGAAGAGGTATCCAGCCCGATAAATTCTTCGATCTGTTTTTTGACATCCTCGGCTTGAGCCATGGGCAGATCGATTTTATTGAGAACCGGCAGGATTTCGAGGTTGCGTTCCATCGCCATAAGTACATTGGCCAATGTTTGGGCTTGTACGCCCTGGGTGGCGTCGACGACCAGCAGCGCCCCTTCGCAGGCGGAAAGCGACCTTGAGACCTCGTAGGAAAAGTCGACATGGCCGGGCGTATCGATAATATTGAGCTGGTAGATGTGGCCGTTTTCCGCTTTATAGAAAATGGTTACCGGATGGGCTTTAATTGTGATGCCGCGCTCCCGTTCCAAATCCATGTTGTCGAGGTATTGCTCATGCATGTCGCGTTTGGAGACGGCGCCCGTCAGATCCAGCATACGATCGGCAATGGTAGACTTGCCGTGGTCGATATGAGCGATGATCGAAAAGTTTCTGATGTACTTGGGGTTGTAGCTAAACATATAGATGATATTAACATATTTGGGGGTAAATAGCGAAACTGAATTTGTTGCCGGAGAGCTCGTCTTAAAAAAGATTGTTGTCAACAATGAAGCGGCGCGAGTAAAGTACCATTTCAAAAAGTAAGAACGGGTAGCAAAATGAGCGCTATACCGCCTGAGTGGCCAATCGGTAATGATCTTGACGGAAAAAACGATCCGTATGAAGCTGCCGGGCTGCTTAGCAGATATTTTGACGGCTGTATTGAAGGCAAGGTTAATGGTCTGGCCTTGGAGAAGATTGCTTTGGGACAGATGCTTCCTTTGCCGGCCGGTTTGGATTTAATCGCAAAAATTTTTCCCCAATTTTTCAAATTACGACGAAAACTTAAAAAAAGTATAAATAAACGCAAGACTTTTGCGGGAATTGTATTTCGAGAGCCTTTGCCTGAACCGGTGCCGATCGGCATTCTGGGCAACGCGCATAACAATTGGGTTAACGCTTTGATGCAATTTATTTTATTTGTGCCGGCGCTGCGCTCCATGTTTTGTTATTTACCTTCCGGATACGCGGCCTTTGAGGCTTTTTGCCTGCAATATTTTCAAGATGTAAAAGATAGGAAACCTCTCACTAGCGCTAAAAGCGACTGTTTAATGAAGTGCCTATACCGGCAGTTTGGTTCTGAGGTGCTGCTAAAAAACCAGAGCATTTTCAATTTGTACGATATATTGCGATTGCTTTTAGGGAGAGTTGACATAGCGGCGGCAAAAAACTTTTTATTGGATCCCGCGGGTCATGTGATCTGCAAGCAAAAAGAGAGCCCAAAGCCCATGGAGCGCCGCCTGGAGCAGCATTTACTTTGCCTAAGCCGCCATCCTTTGTTGCGGCCTGCCGAAAAAGATGATCTTTTCCCATATCCGATGGAGCTGATTATTTCCTATTCATGGCTATGCGATCAAAAGGATCTTTTGGACTTTCCGCCGGCCAAAATGCAGTATTTTTTTGCTAGCCGCAAGGAGTTGGCGGTTGTCTACGCTCTGGATGCTTTTATTTTTTGCGATTGCCCGGCCGGCCGTTATTCAACATATATCAAAGCGAATGACGCATGGCACTGCGCGCAGGATGAGAAGGTTGAAAAGCTGGAAACTTATGAAGCGCGCCACGATTTATATGGCGCTTTTCTTTTTCACTATAAGCGCATGAGGATAAAAAAAACCTGCAAAGGGAACTTGGTTTAAAAGTTTCTTTGCAGGTTTTTTTACAATATTAGGTTGTGGCTTCAGCCTTTTCGACTTTAACTGCCACTTCCTGTATTCCCGCCTGTTTTGCATTGAACAGATGGCTCAAGGCCTTGGCGGCCATTAGCCATGCGGCAATGATGCCGAGCAGAATGAAGGCGATGTAGGGTGTCATCGCGCCGATCGAACCCAGTGCGATCAGCAAGCCTTGCTGCAGAAGGGCTCCGCCGGATTTACCCAGCCTGGCGCCGACGACATCAATTGCAGCCTTGCCTTTGACTTTTGACTCCTGATCCAGGGGAATATAGGCCATTTCCTTGGTCGGATCAAATAGCGAGTATTTGCTTGATTTACTCATAATGTTTTGCGCTCCTCCGATTAGGACGGCAAGCATCAGCGGGGTAGATCCTATCATGGCGATAAAGCCGGTGAGGCTGCTTTTAAAGAGGACAAAGCTAAAGAAGCCTATGCCTGTTACCAGCAGAACGACCGGTGTCAGCATGGCGGCGGTTCCCCAGCCGAATTTGCGGATCACATTGCCGCCGACAAAAAGCATCATGAACACAGTAACCACACCCGTAACTGTAGAAAACATGCCCATAAAAGCGGAGTAATCGTTAGCGTTCGGGTATTGCAGTTTTACTTGCCCTTTCCATGTGACTTCAACGAGGTTGATGGCAATGCCATAGCTGATGACCAAAATGGCCAGAAGACCGAGGTATTTGGACTTGGCCAAAAACTTGAAGCTGTCTGCCATGGACATTTTTTGTTTTTGCTTTTTGGGCGCTCTGACCTGATTGGGATCGTAGAAGCGCGCATCGGTCAGTACATATTTGTTGATCCATGAATAGATGCCGATAATAATCAGTCCGGCAATGACGACCAGGGTCATCAAATAGTTTAAAGAAACGCCCCAGGCATCAACTCCGGGCGCCAGGGTGGCGCGCATTCTGGAGATATAAATGATGGTAGGTCCGGAAACCATTAGTGCCAGGTTAGCGCCCAGTCCCAGTACTGAGTAGAAGCGTTTTGCTTCACTGACTTTCATTACATCGTTGGCAAAGCCCCAGAACAGCAGGGAGAGCGCGACGCTGCCCCATAGCTCTGAAAAAATGTAAAAGAGCGAAAAGGTCCAGTTGCGGAACATGGCGATAAAGCCCATGCAGCCTTGCGGCAGGATGGCTTGCAGTTTGTCAGCCAGAGCATGGGGGTGCAGCATTTCGCGCGCCGGATATAAAACTGTGGCGAACAGAGCGAAAAACAGGATAAACGGAGTGATAGTTGCGTAAAATAGCGCGGGCTTGCTTAATTTGTTGCTTAATTTTGCGTAAATTAGCATGAAAATGACTGCCATCGGCAGTACGCCCCAAACTTTTAGAAAGGGGATAGCCTCGGCTCCCGAGCCGGACGCGGTGATGATCAGTGTGTCTTTTGTATCTCGTAAAATAGTGAAATTGAAGGAGATAAAAAAGAACAACAAAAATGTGGGTAGCAGCTTTTTTAATTCGTAGTTATGAACGGGCCATAGGAACGATCTCAAAGTGCTAAATTCTTTTTTATTTGTTTCAGACATTTTTAACATCCATAGTAAGGTTTGTACGAAGTAGTAATTATATGGATAAACGCGAAAAAAATCAAGCTAAAATCGCACAATCGGTATACAAAAACCCCTTTAAAAGCAAAGCTGTTAAAGGGGTTTTTCAAAATTAAATTTAAAAATTAATCTTTGTCTTCAAAAAAGCTGCCGACTGATTGCAATACATTGAGGGATTCGACATAGCCATTCCATAGTTCCTGGTCAATTTTTTCATGACGGATGGACTGGATCAGTTCCCGCTTGTAGGTAGCTAAAGATTTTTTTGGGCTCAAGACGGCGATGATTTCTTTGTCGCCGGCCAAACGGGCGATGTTGAGCATGCGCTCCATTTGCAGTCTGGAGAAAGTGACTTGGTCGCGGCGTTTTCTTGATCCGCGGGCGGCTCTTTGCTTGGGGGCCACGGCTCTGGGAGCTTCTACATTAATGATGTAGCGCTGAATCAGACCGGAGAGTTCTTCAGGGTTCTTTTTTTTCATTTTCTTGAGCGTGAAATGGTGCATATAGCCGCCGGAGGTCATGGGCAGGTATTTGCATAGTTCATTTTCCTTGCTGGCTCCGACCTTTTTAATAGCCTTGGAAATGACTTCTTCAATTTCCTTCAGGCTCTTGGGCTTGGTAACCACGATTTCTTTTTCCATTTGGTTCATCTGTTCCTTCCTATGATTTACGGTTTAAAAAAAACTTTTTTAAGAAGATTGTAGTTAGCATTTTTATCGTTTATTCAAATCTTCTTGATTGTGATTGTATCTTTCTTCCTACCCGGTTATGTCAAAAAAATTAATAGCCTTTATTTTGCCTAATATAAAATTAAATAGCTATCTTTTTTGCGCAGTTTTTTTTCTTCCGGCCTTGTTTCAACAATTATAACTGCTAATATAATGCAAGTGTACATTTATTGCAACCCAAGTTAACTAATTTCATTCATCAAAGAAAACAGCATCCTCTAATTTACTGCTTTGGGAAAAAGTTTTTTATGTGATAATCTTTTCATTGCGAAACTAAAGAATAGTTCCCATCGGTTATGTCAAAATTTTTGATATTTTCAGCTGTTCCGCTGCCATTTTGCTGCGCGCATAGCTTGGCGATTTCTATACGGTCTAATTCATTTATAACCATCCCCGCTTGAAACAGAATGGCCAATACTTTAAACTCGACTTTGTACATTTTTGAAGCATGATTTCTGCAAGCTTTTGACTTTCTATGACTTACCGCTTTTCCGGATGGCTTGATTCAAGCCTACCGCGGAAAGCGGTAAGTCGTAGAAAATCAAGATCTTATTGAAATCAAAGCTTAAAAATGTACAAAGTCGAGATTATACCAAGCTAACAACATCCGCAAGTTTTTTCTGTATCGAAAAAAAAATCTCAAACGACCAATTTCGATAGCTTTGAAATTGCCCAAAACCATCGTTTGAGGTTGCTTTGATATAGCTTTCTTTATTTTACTGCTTTGGAGAAAAGATTTTTATGTGATATTCTTTTCTAAATATACCCAATGGACTTCAAGATTTGGGTATAATTACCCCTCCCGGAATAATGAAGAAAATAGCCGTTTTAGGAAGTACCGGATCTGTAGGTCGGAATGCTTTGCGTGTTTTATCGCAATTAAAGGGTTGCGAGGTTATTGCGCTTTCGGCCGGCTCAAATATTGATTTACTGGAAAAACAGATTGCACTCTTTTCGTCGAAAGAGGTGGCCGTTTTTGATGAAACGGCAGCCTTGCTTTTAGCCAAAAGATGTCCGCAAGTCAAGGTTTTGGCGGGCAGGGAAGGAGTGTCGCAGCTTGCCGCTTCAAAAGAGGTAGATTTTGTTTTGATGGCGATTGCCGGTACGGCGGCGCTGCTGCCGACCATAGCGGCTATTGAGGCGAAAAAGGAGATCGGTCTGGCCAGCAAGGAAGTGCTGGTGTCGGCCGGAGATCTTATTATGCGCATGGCGGCGGAAAATGGCGTGCGGCTGTTGCCGGTTGACAGCGAGCATAGTGCTATTTTTCAGTGCCTGCAGGGCGAAAACGCCGGCGCGGTGCGCCGTTTGATCCTGACGGCCCGGGCGGTCCTTTCCGGCGTTATTCCTACAGGCAGCTCAAGACGGTGACGGCTAAAGAGGCCTTGCGGCATCCCACCTACAGCATGGGCGCTAAAATCTCGATCGATTCCGCGACGATGATGAATAAAGGGCTGGAAGTGATTGAGGCGCATTATCTTTTTAAAATGCCGGGCGGCAAGATTGAGGTAGCAGTGCATCCGCAGAGCATTGTGCATAGCATGGTGGAATTTATTGACGGCGCCATTATGGCGCAATTATCGCCGCCGGATATGGCCTTGCCGATTCAATACGCCCTGACCTATCCGCAAAGGGCGCCTTCTGTTGGCGCTGTTTGGGATGTGAAAGGCCGGCTCGACTTTTTCGCGCCCGATCTAAAAAAGTTCCCTTGTCTCGCGCTCGCCTATGAGGCTCTTTCTATTGGTAAAAGCGCCCCCTGTTATTTAAATGGAGCCAATGAAGTGTTGGTTGCCAGATTTTTACAAGGCAAGATTGCTTATTTGGATATCGCCAATAAACTGGAAAAATTATTAGCTTTGCACCGAAGCTATGATATGCTATCTTTACAATCCGTATTGGAAGTGGATAAACAAGCAAGGGAAGCTGCGCAACATGTTTGAGAATATATTTTTTATAGTCATGGCTATTTTGGGTTTGGGCGTTTTGATCTTTTTGCATGAGCTGGGCCACTTTATAATGGCACGGCGCGCAGGGATGAAAGTCGAGACTTTTTCAATTGGTTTTGGCAAAGGCATTGTTAGCTGGTATAAAAATGGCGTGAAATGGCAGGTCGGATATTTGCCGTTCGGCGGATTTGTGAAAATCGCCGGCATGGAAACAAGCGGTGATGAGGATCCATGGGAGAACAAGGACGGCTTTTTCGGTAAGACGCCCTGGGTTCGAATTAAAGTTTTGGCAGCCGGCCCTCTGGTTAATCTTCTTATGGGCTTTTTGATTTTTTCGTTTATTTGGGCAAGCGGCGGCCGTGAAAAACCCTTTTCCAATTTTACACATCTGATCGGCAACATGGATACGGCGTCGCCTCTTTATGAAAAGGGCGTACGCCCCGGCGATGAGATCGTCAAGTATGGCGGCCGCGATTTTTATAATTTTCAGGACATGCTCTATGCTTCGGCTTTAAATGGCAAGAAGACCGCGATTGCCGGCGTAGAAATCGATTACTATAATAATAAACAGATTCCGTTTGTTTATGATCTGCCTAATTATCCCGACTTGTCGAAGCCCAAAGGATTTACCACGATCGGCATCAAAGCTCCGGCGGCCTATTTAATCTATCGCGAAAGCAACTTGATGCAAGCGGGCACTCCGCTTTATGGTAGCGGCTTACTGCCTGATGACCGCGTTATTTGGGCTGATGGCGAGCTGCTCTTTTCGCAGATGCAGCTTAATGATTTAATCAATAGCCCGATTGTTCTATTGACGAT
>CAZCPS010000043.1:0-9557 GCA_964499895.1 uncultured bacterium
CTTGACAAAACACTAGGAACGGACATTAATCGCCCTGAATAGTTCCTGATCGAAAAAGGCTACCTTTTCAGGCAAATGCTTTTGCAAATAGACTCTAAAATCCAATGAGCAATCGGTAAACTCTCTGACATAGTATTCCGTTTTCAGTAAATTAGGCTCATAAACAAAAGCTCCCAGATCAATCTCATAGGCCTTATTGTCTTTGTCCAAACCATAATTGCAGCGCCAGCCCCGGCGGTCTTTGTTCATAATCAACTTTTGGCAACGCGCGGCAATTACCTTAAAATAGGAACAAATCATGGCATCCACAGCTGCCATGTCATTTTTTCGAACAAATTCATCAAAGGCCTCGCCATATAAAGGAAGTCTGCGCTGCAAAACAAAGGCCGTGCCGTCCGGATCAATCCGCAGGCGACGGCCGGATCGGTCAACCAAAGTCAGCATCTTTTGGATATCGGCCGTTTTATGAAAATGCAGACAACAAACACCCGTCTCCTGCGGCAAAATTTTTGCCGCGATCTTATGGCTGCGGCGAATAAATTGCAGACGCGCCAAACGATTGGCCTGCCGGCTTTGACAATAGGAACACGAAAAAAGGCTCGCCCAAAATTTAGGCTTGAATTTATTAAACCTTAAAAACTTAATCACCCACTGCCGATCAGCGCTTTCAAAAGCAATCGAATGATGGCCTTTAGCCAGATAATAATATTGTTGGCCAAGCGCCGCTCTCTGAACAGCATTAACCCCGGAACATGTTGCCGGCGGCAAATCGATCATGATTTGATGTACGGAAAAACCATCCGTTAAAAGATATTTACCATGCACCAACGCGACAGAAAAAAATAACGCACCTAAAAAAACGGCTGCCTTTTTAATACGCATATACAACTCCCTTATTAAAATAATTGTTCGACGATTTTTTATATACCTAAACAATCTCAAACGATAGATTTTTCGGGGGCTTCAAAGAGGGTTAAAAATTTGTAAGCTTTTAGTGTTTAGTGCATTAAGGAACGAAACCCAGTAAATATCCTTAGCAAACCCGATTTTAGTAGCATTCCATTAGAACATTACATTATACTTCAGACATTCTGTTTTTTAGATCAGGGAATTTTTAGTTTTTTCTCTAGTAAAAGCAGATATTAACCTTAAAAGTAAGAAGAGTGATATGAAACTTTATATTGGCAATTTGCCCCTTAGTTTAGAAGAATCAGAATTTGAACAACTTTTTACAGAATTTACTTCTGTAACCAGCTGCAAACTGATTATTAACCGCGATACAAACAAATCAAAAGGCTTTGGCTTTGTAGAATTTTCATCGAAAGATGAAGCTCTAAAGGCTATCAAAGACTTACATGGAAAAGAAGTAGGGGGAAGGCCGCTAGTCGTCAATGAAGCCCGTCCTCAAGAAAAAAGAGAACACACCTCTTCTTTTAAGCGCCGCTATTAATCGGAGCTGATCTATTCTATAATCCCGACTTTACTTTCCATAGAGTTGAAACATGACAAGTGATTGGCATCTTTAAGCTATATGATTTTAAAGTCGGGATCATTTTTTTCTCCATCTATCGATCAAAAGTATTGAAAAAAAATCTATTACGATGTAAATTTTTTTTACTTTATTTTTACCTTTTGAGGAGAATTTGATGAAAAATATTATTTTTGCTTCGGTCGCTGCAATTTTTTGCTTAACCGGCTTTTCTCGCGCCTTGGTAGATTTGCCTGCGCCTTATGATTCCGTTTCAATTAACAAATCTTTTGATTTTACCAAATGGAAAAAAGATCTGGCCAATGTGAGCAACACTATTGGTTCGCGGACAATTACCAATGTTGCAATCTTGGGCAACTGGTGGGGCATATCGGCGGTCGATATTGCCGCCCAATTACCTGCAGGCGCAAAGCTCTACGCCATAGACGATGGCCTATCGCCGCTTAGAGTGCAACATTACAACCAAAGAGACTATGTTCCCCGTCTGGCCAAAAAAGCTTATGAGCAATTTTTGGCCAATGTTATCATAGCCGATTTATATAACACCATTTTTCCCGTTAAATCCACAATTTTGGCAGCAGCCGCTTCGCTTGACATCCACCCGGAAATTATCTTTGTCGACGCAAACTATGCCCATGATGAAGATGCCTATAATGACATCAAAGCCTGGTATCCCAAACTGCCCTTTAATGGAATTATTTGCGGCACGAACTACCAGCATGACATCCAAAATCGCGGCGTTGTTCGTTTCGCCAGGGAAAAAAACATAAGACACTATACTAACATCAACTTCTGGCAAATTGGCCCTAAAGAAGAGGAAGATTTCGAAGAATTCAGCACACGGGACAACCCCGGCTTTACCGACGAGGCAATTTCCTTTTTGGAAACTTACCTGACCGAGCATCCCGATGCCAAAATATTGGAATTCGGCAGCGGTTCTTCTACTGTCTGGCTGGCCAAACGCACAACCAACTTGACTTCGGTTGAAATTAATGATAATTGGCATGACTTCATTAAAACTACTCTGGAAAGCACTCCGGCTTGCAAAGCCGTCAATTATCTGTTATTTAACCGCACCTATGAAACCTATGCAGATTATTTTGGCAAAGAATCTTTTGATTTGATCCTGATCAAAGGCGCGCATCGCAAGCGCAGTGTTATCAATGCCGTGGAATTGGTAAAATCGGGCGGTATTATCATGCTAAATAATAGTGAGCGAGCTTTTTATAGTAGCGTTTTTGATCACTTCAACACCTGTGTTTATAGAGGCTCGGAAGAATCCGCAGACCCCATTCTCGAGTCTACTACTCCATGGGAGTCTGTTGAAACAGTACAAGCTTCTTCGGATAGCGACCACTATCGTTATCAGGGCCAAAAGACCACCTTGTGGTATCGCCCCTAACAAAATCCGGCAGCCCTTACTGCTTGCGGCGGTAAGGGCCGGTTTTCAAAATATTCCAGCAAAGCCTTTAATAATGCTGCAGCCGAAGACCAATCACCGGTTAAAATCTGCCGGCGAAACGGAGCCGGATGAAAGCGCAATAAAAAAGCGGATAACTGTTTCAGTTTACCAATACGGGCGATTTCCCATTTTTGCTCCAGAAGCAGTAATTCATAATAACGCCCTAAAAAGGAAGAAAAGAGAGTTGAAGAGGGCAGCGCGGCTTCTGAACTGAAAAAGGAGCGAATTTCCCAAAAAAGAAAAGGCCGTGCCAACGCGCCGCGGCCAATCATCAACGCATCGCAGCCGGTCATCTTGATAATTTTGTCTGCGTCTTCCGCCGTATTGATATCGCCGCTAGCAACTACCGGGATTTTTAGAATTGCTTTAGCCCCGGCAATCAGTTCCCACTTGGCGCGGCCGCTATACCCTTCCAGTTTAGTGCGCGGATGCAAAGTAATATAACCGGCTCCGCCCTCTTCCGCCGCCAGCAGATTCTCCTCCAGTAAAGAAGTGTCATCATAGCCTGAGCGCATTTTGACAGTCACCGGCACGCCGGCGGCTGCCACTACCGCGCGCACCAACCGGTATATATGATCGGGGCTCTTCAATAGCGCCGCGCCGGCTCCGCGTCCGTTGACGGTATTGGAAGGACAGCCGCAGTTTATATCAATTTTTTTAGCCCCACGAGAAACCAGCTGCAAAGCCATAGCTGCCATCAGCACAGGGTCGCCTCCCATAATTTGGGGTGAGAGCAAAAGCGGCGCAATCTCGGCTGAATCATAGACCGCAGCCAGGCTTTTAACATGGGCGTTCTGCGGCACGCGGATAAAGGGTAAAACAGCTTCATCAAACCCGCCGATTAAAGCAAAAGCCTTGCGAAAAGCAGAATCGCCAACGCCTTCCATCGGCGCCAGCAGTAAATAGGGACAACCCTTTGATCTTGGCAATAACATAGTCCCGTCAAGTATACACTCCGCTCTCTTTCAGTCATAATTAAAACAATTTCTTCGCTTTCATTATTTTTTTTTCTGAGCTACACTTTTTTCAACAAAACTTCTCCACACCGAACAAAAACTGATTATACCGAAACAACCTGAAGAATTTAACAGCAAGGCGTTTTTATCATGAAAAAATTGATCCTGACTCTTTTCCTCATTGTTTGCAGCTCTATCGCTTACAGTCAGATATTTGAAATTAAAAAATTTGAAGAGATCAAAAATCATCTGACTCCCGATTCTTTGATTTTGCTGGATATTGACGACACCCTGATTCTTCCCGTACAAATGCTGGGCAGCGATGTCTGGTTCGAGCACCGGCTGCAGCACCTGCTGGATAACGGCATGGCAAAGGATGCCGCCCTTCCTCAAGCGGTCGACGAATGGTGTTTTTTACGCCTGCTATCCGACATGGAATTAATCGAACAGAACACCCCGCAAGTGCTCTTAAATCTGCAAAAATTAAAATATCCGATTATGGGTCTAACCATTCAACGCATACAGCTTTGCGATAAAACTCCCCGGCATCTTCTGCAAAACGGCATCGCCCTTGAAAAAACCGCGCCCTACGGAACCGACCTCTATTTTCCGGAGCCGAACCGCACCTTTTACCACAAAGGTATTCTCTTTACTTGCGGCGGAAATAAAGGCCAAGCCCTGTTTTCATTTTTGCGACGCATAGGCTATAGTCCCAAGCGCATTGTCTTTGTGGACGACAAGGAAAACAACCTGCGAGAGCTCGAAAAAGAGGCTGAGAAGCAAAACATTTTGTTTGTCGGGCTGCGCTATGCCGGAGCGGACAGCCGCAAAACGGCTTTTGATAAAAAGGTTGCCGATTATCAATTTAAAAATTCATCTTTGCGCGATTTGATTTCGGACGCGGAAGCCAGGAAGAGCCTTAAATAGGCTCATTTTCAGAGGGCGCACGCGTACCGGGACAACGATTTTGCAGCTCAAGCCAAGCCTCTTCGCTTTTCAAATTTTCCACCCACCACGGAAAGGTCTTGCACTGCTTTGGTCTAACGGAATAAATTTGACATTTGCCCTCTTTCAAGAAAACACAATCATAATTTTTAGAAAGCTCGGTCAAAGAATAGCGGTTCATAACCAGCCTGGTATATCGGCGCATGAAAAGAGATACCGAAATTTTCAGAAATTCGGCAATTTGCGCAATCTCCTCTTCCGCAAGCCAAACAAAGCCCGGCGATCCGGTGCAACAGCGGCCGCAGGCCTTGCATTTAAAATATAAATTTTCTTTCTTGAGCACCATGACAAGCAATATAGCCGATTACAAGATTTTTTGCTTTAAATATTACATAATTTTGGCTGCAATCGCCGCCAGATTCGAGCGCTCGGTTTTCTCCATAAAAACATGCCCGTAAATCGGTTGACCCTGAAAACGGCTCACGGTGTAGGTCAAACCATTGGAATCCTTGTCCAGATAAGGGTTGTCAATCTGCGTCGGGTCGCCGGTCAGAATAACCTTGGCTCCGATACCCGCCCTTGAAATAATAGTTTTTACCTCATGCGGAGTCAGATTTTGCGCTTCGTCAATAATCATAAAGATCTTCGGCAGCGTACGGCCCCTAATGTAAGTTACCGCCTCCATTTCAATTTTCTTGCTTTCCATGATCCACTCCATGGTCGAAGACTCATTGCCGGCACCGCTGGCATTCGCGCAGAGAAACTCCAAATTATCATAGATCGGCTGCATCCAATGGAAGAGCTTCTCTTCCTTGGTGCCGGGCAAATAGCCGATATCCTGTCCAAGCGGTACTACCGGCCGGGAAATTAGCATACGCGAGTAATCGTTATCATCAAACACTTTGACCATGCCGCAAGCCAGCGCGATCAAGGTTTTGCCGGTGCCGGCCGGCCCGACCAGAGTCACCAGCTGAATGTCATCCCTGAATAAAAGATCGATAGCGCAGCGCTGCTCAACATTGAGAGGCTGTATACCCCAAATGTCCTTTCTCAAATGCATCAGAGCTTCAAGCCGCTTCGTCTTGTCATTATATTTGCAAACCGCCGAAGAATGCTCCGAACATGTCAAGACGCAATATTCGTTAGCCTTAAATTCCTCGCTCTCTACTACGATCCAGCCATCCTTGTAAAAAGTGTCAATCTCCAATTTCGAAGTCTCAATGCGCCGCAAACCTTTGTACAAATTTTTATACGAAGCTTTGGCATTCTCATAATCTTCAGCCTCAAGACCCATCGCTTCCGCTTTGACACGCGCAATAAAATCTTTCGAAACAAAGACCACATTTTCACCTTGCTTCTTAAGCCGGAAGGCAATCAACAGGATTTTGTTGCTTTGAGTATTCAGCGGCAAAGGAAAATCCCTTTCGGACTGAAAATGATTTTGCAAATAAAAGCGAATGCGGCCGCCTTCCGGGATATCAATCCCATCGTTGATATCACCCTTAAACTCTTCTTTGATAGCTCCGAAGTATCGCAATATCTCACGGGAATGCTTTCCCAATATATCAGGATTGCGCTTGAGCTGATTGATCTCTTCGAGAACCATCAGCGGGATCAATACATCATTATGGCCGAATTTACTGACGGCACCCGGATCGTGCAATAATACATTCGTATCTAAAACAAAGGTCTTGCGTTCCATCAAGCCTCCTGTAAATTTTTAATATTAATTTGCAACATACTTAAAAAACCAATCCCTGTAAACTATTTTTTTATTAATACCCAATGGACTTCAAGATTTGATTTTCGGCGGCTTCAAAGCAACGAAATTTGCCGATCGGAGCCGACCTAATATTGTTAATATTAAGTCGGCTCCGATCGACGAATAAGGGTAGCTTTGAAATTGCCCAAAACCAAATCTTGAAGTCCATTGGGTATAACAACAAACACTTAACGATTAGTGCATTACAGCAAAATCAAGCAGATGTTCAGCTTAAGTGCTAATCAGGTTGACAAAATAGTGCCAAAAAAATTATAATAGTTAATAAAAAAAGGAAACCCGCATGAAAATCACACCAACCATGCTTTCCCTCCCGCCTTACATTTCTACAGCATGGAAGAATGTCAACTCTCTTCTATGCGAAAATGGAGTGCTCATAGTCATTCTAAACAACGGCAATCGCATTGAAATACCCGGTCTGGAACAATCCGTCATGGTGAGTATCTTTGAAAATCACGCCAAATATGTTGAAGAATCGCAAATTGAGAACAAGCCCGGGATTCCCAAAAGCGCCAGTATCAGCTTTGGCATGCCTATGCCCGGCGATCCTACCGGCAACTTGCCGCTGCATCATAATCCCGAACAAAAAAACGCGCCGCCCCTCCCCCCCGAAATCCTTAAGCGCATAGCGGCCGTCACCAAAGCTATGGGCCTTAGCGAAATCATCAAAATGGAAAAACCCGAAGAGCATTGCAATTGTCTATATTGCCAGCTGACACGGGCCGTGCAAGACCGCGAACCCAATAATGAAAATGATGAAGAAAGCGTCTCCGATGAAGATTTAACATTCAAAACCTGGGATATTGAAGAAATTAGCGAAAAGCTGTACCGCGTAATAAACCCGCTGGATAGAAACGAGTCTTTTCAAGTCTTTCTCGGCGAACCGATCGGCTGCACTTGCGGCCAAAAGCATTGCGAACACATTCAGGCAGTTTTAAGAAGCTAGTGCTCTGTCAATATTAAAATTTAGGATTGTGCTGCGCACCATTTCCTGAAAAAACTATTGGAATTTATTTTTTTTCTCCTTAGTATTTGAATAGTTATATATATTGATGCGGCAAAAGGAGATAGAAATGTTGAAGCAAGCCTTGATTAGTATCTGCGCGGTCTTTTCGCTAACCGGTATGGCAGCCTTGCCAAATACCGAAAAAACTTTTCAACCTTTTACAGGCAAAGTGCTAGGCAGTAAAGTTCGGCTTCGCACCGGGCCTGATTTAGACAGCCTCGTCGTTCGCCAGCTCAAAAAAGAAGAAATGCTGCTAGTCGTCGGCGAAAACAACAATTTTTATGCCATCGAAGCGCCCGAAGATATTAAAGCTTATGTATACCGCACCTATGTCATTGGCGATATGGTAGAAGCCGACCATGTCAATATGCGTTTGCTCCCGAATACGGAAGCGCCCATAATCGGCCAATTGAATGCAAAAACAAAAATTGAAGGCAAACTTTGCAATAACAATAAATGGCTGGAATTTCCCGCTCCGAAAACCGTCCGCTTTTTTGTCGCTAAAGAATATATCAGCCATGTCGGCGATGCGAACTATTTGGCCGAAGTGCAAAAAAGACATGATGAGGCGCAAAAACTAATCAATTCCGCTCATTATCTGGCCCAGGCCGAAATCAAAAAGCCCTACAATGAAATGGTCTTAGACGAGGCCAACTCAAAATTTGAGACTGTCTTAAATAACTATGCCGACTTTTCCGAATTCGCAAAACAGGCTAAAGAAGGCCTCGCAATGCTGCAGGATAATTATCTGCGCAAGAAAATCACCTACCTGGAAAATAAAACCGGGTTGCCCCAAAATGAAAAAGAAGCGATTTTAAAACAGATTTCAAATCTTGCGGAATCAGCCAAGAACAGCACGGCAGCGCCTAAAACCGGATTCCTGTTCGCGGGCAAAAATATGACGGAAAAAATGCGAATCTGGCTGCCTCTGGAAGAGACGCTTTTTGCATCCTGGAATAATTTTCATCCCAACAAGGATGCCGCCGATTTCTACAATGAACAAAATGTCAATGCCATTTCAATTTCCGGCGTGATCGTTCCATATAATACCGCTCACAAAAACCGGCCGGGCGACTTTCTGCTTAAAAGAGACAATCTACCGGTTGCTTTTATTTATAGTACATTGATCGATCTGGAGAAGTATCAGGCAAAGGAGATTACATTACGCGTTTCATCCAGACCGAACAATAATTTTGCCTTTCCCGCATATTTCGTCAACGCGATCGAGTAAAGTTAAGGGCCCGTAAAGAAATAACCGCCCATTTCAGCTGCGCGAAAGCTCACGCGATTGACCGATCGTAAGCAACCTTATATTTCTAATATTAGGTAGCTTACGATCGATCAATCGCGGGAGCTTTCGCGCTCTCTGAAATGGGCAGTTATTTCCCTACGGGCCCTAAACTCGATTGCGATTCAAAAAGAGCAGACCGGAAAAAGCTAAAATACCTCCCGACAGCGCGGTTACTATTTGCAGGTAGCCGGCAATTCCCAATGCTATCGGAAAAAGAAAGAAGATTAGCCCAAACAGGACAAGGAACTTCACAAAAGCACCGATCGAAAGCACTACCCAGTAGCTGTAACCCGCAAAGGCATTAAAAACCAGAATCATCACCATGTTAGCGGCAATGATAAAGGGTGCTGCCGGTAAAAATACCACCGGTAAAAAGCCGAACGCTAAAGAAAAAAGCGAAGGGATGCAGGCCAGAAGAAGAGCCCGTAAGACGCCCAGCTTGATGGTCGCCGCAATTAAGATGGCATTCACTAGCGTGCCTACCAAAAATTGATGCCGCATGGCCGGAGCAATCGCTAAAAGCAATACTAGCGCCAGCACAATTAAAACATCCGCCCCTTGAGTTATTACCCGAGCAACCTCAAAAGGTGGATTTTCGGCGGCTTCAAAGCATCGCAATTTGCCGATC
>CAZCPS010000044.1:0-9333 GCA_964499895.1 uncultured bacterium
AACTAAAGGTTTGCACAAGCCGGATAAGGCTGATTGCAACAATTGGCTCTGCGGTATTGATTTGCCCTCCCCGCCGAATCTGAACATCGAGGCTTTTAATACCCCGGAAGCAAGGGGAGCGACTCTCAAAGATCTAAAAAAGCTGTTCGATACTCTGCCGGCACTCGAAAAGCCCGATCCGAAGGCCACAACGCCTCATAAGACCTGGTGGCAGAAAAATTCCCATTTTGGATCTTATATGCGCTATTTGGTTGATTGCATATATCAGTTGCTCGTTCGTAAAGGCTTTTTTATCGAACGCACAGTCATTCGGGAGAGCGCCCCGGACGATGAAACCTTTAGCGTCGAAAAGACGGCTTTTTGCCCTTTTTGTAAACCGATCATTTTAGAAAAGGAATCGGTTTTTCGAGCGCAGCATTGGAATTTGCTATACAACATTACCTCATCACATGAAAAGGGGCATTGGGTATTGGCGGCAGCGCGGCCCATCGCCGCCTATGAAGATTTGACCGATGAAGAAATCGCCGAAGGCCTTGCCGTGCAGCAGCGCTTTTTAAGAGTTATGCGCGAAAAATATGGCTGGAGCGACTTTTGCCGGACCCAATGTCAAAATGGTGCCGCCGTAAATCGTACTTTAGGGCATTTTCACTGGAAAATCCAGGATGACTTCAACCATCTGCGATATTTGAGTTATTGTTTGCAGCGCGATCAGGACGATAGTTGGAAAGTTTCTCCCCAAGATATTACCCGCATTGTAGGCGTGCTTAAAGCGGATATGATAATATTCCGTGATAAATATTTTCCGCAGCTCTACATGTTAGCGGAGGTAGATGGCAAGTGAAATAATCATTAGGGGGATTCCCTTTAATGCCAATCTATCCGGTTTTGCCGATGAAAGCCGCAGCGGTAAACTGATTCTGCAAAATAGCCGTTATGCTTGCCAAATTGAGCTGCCGGTAAAAATGCTAAAGCTCCATAAGCTCTATCCGCCAGGCAAGTTTGCCGGCAGTGAGAGGTGGCTATTGGCCGGCATCCCGTCCCCGGATGGCGTAAAATTGTTAAAAATTGATTTGGCTCTGTTTTGCCAAAGTAGCGACTTTGAGATCAAAGAAATTAAACCTTTCGCTCATAAAGGTTTTAATGCTTTTTTAACCCATTGTGTTTCGTTTGCCTTGAAAATGGTTTTGGATAGTTTTGTTCCCGCGCGCAGCCTTGCCAATTGTCCGCTCAGATTGCTCCCTACGGCATTACAGCTGTTTTGCTCAATTAAGAATCGACAACTTTTTCCCTTTATCGTTTATCCCGAGATGCAGACGAGTTGTTTTATCGGCGAGAATGGCGCCGACAAGCGTTCTTTCGATATCGTATTTGATGAGAGCACCAGGCTGCATCGTATTTATATATTAAGCAATAGGTGCCTGCTTGGCGACACAAAGATCAAAAGAGGGGGCTATAAACGGGTTACCAGAGGCTACAGGTTTTTTGCCGGAAAATTATGCGCTAATCTTTCTACTCCCTTACCGGATGCAGAGAGCCTTATTGCCGCGCGGTATGAGGAGTTTCTTTTAAGAGCTCTTTGGAGAGTGGCAGTCTTTGCTAAAACTTTTGATATCACCTATCGCTTAAATAATAGTTACATGCGTAAGCAGCATATTTATCAGAAGCTCTATGATGGCGATCTCGAAGGTTTCCCTCATGATCTCATGACGCCTGCTTTCAAAAAAGCCCTGTTGACTCAAATGCTCGAGGCGCTTGTTCATCTCCAGCTGCGCAGTATTGTCCATCGTGATATCAAGTCTGACAATATCCTTTATCATTTAAAAAAAAATGGCCGAATCGAGTGGGTTTTATGCGATTTGGGGGTAGGTTATCAAAGAGGCACGGTTTCGGAAGCTGAGGAGAAAGAACGCCTTTCCGAGCAGGTGGGCTGTTATTATATTAGACCGCCGGAGGTGGTTCTGCCGGGCTTTTTTGCCGGAAAAACTTATGATATCTGGAGCATGGGCGTGGTTTTCGCGCAAATTTTTCAAGAGGACTTTACAGGCCGGTTTGGCACGGAAATCCGAAATTGGCTCATGTGGTGGCATGCTCACATAGTAGATCAGCGGCGTTTAAATGATCTGCGGCATAGCTGGCATGCTTTGCCTGCCCGTAGTTTCTTGTCGGAACCCGAAGAGCAAGGCAGTCTGAGTCATTTAGTCTGGCGGATGCTCCTGATTTATCCGGAAGAGAGGATTTTGCCGTGCGATGCCATGGAGTGCGGGAAAGGTATTGTTTTTCAAGATATCAATAATATAAATAGATAGGTATAAAAATGAGTTCTTTTACACAGAGCTGCGGCAGGATTCCACCGGAGGGAGCATCAGCTTCTTTTTGTTCCATTTTTGACGCGCCGCCCGCCCTGCCCCCGTCCCCGCCAAAAGATTCATTTTTGTATTTGCTGCAACAAACCGAGGCGCGGCTAGAAGAAGTTTATGGCGATACGCTTCCTGAAGATTTAATGTGCGATGCCAAAGATCTTCTTACCACTCATCAACTGTTTTGTTATAAAGCAACAGCTTTTACCGAGGCAAACGGAAAAGGGAAACATTTGCACGCCAATGTTATTTCCACGCATGGCTGTAAATATATAGCCATGATGTATCCCGACTCCAGGTCAACCTGCAATCTGATTTTTCGGAGCTGTATGAATCACCCCGAAATTACCGCCATCATCGATCTTCGCAAAAACATCGAAAAACGTTCTTGGGGTTTTGAATATTTATTTTTTAATTCGGGAAAATATTATTGCTATAGCAGTTCTGTGGAGAGCCATGACGGAATTGACCTTCTTTCGTTTAGCATTAAAGAAAAAGCGAGCGGCTTGGCGCGCACCATTTTTAAAATTAATTGCAGCTGTTGGAAAGATGGCTACGGCCTGGAGCCGGTAAAATTATTGGAATTGGTAAAATTAGTAGAAAGGGTTGCCGGCGACAACGCTATGCCGATGGTGCATTGTGTTGCAGGTTTGGGCCGGAGCGGCACATTTATCGCGGCATCCATTATTCGGAAGCTCTTTAAGCGGAAAAAGATCGATTCGGACAATTGGCTTGAGGTCTTATGTGAAGTTGTGATCGCAATCCGGGTTGCGCGCTGGCATTCGGTGCAAACCTTTGAGCAATGGGAATGCTTAAAAAGCTATACGAAAAATATGGTAAATGTCAGGAGCAGTCGCAAAACGGTTTTTTGACTAATTATTTAAAAACGGCTCGCGTTATTATTATATAAGCCTATTTGTTTTCTTGGTTTGACAATTAACCTGTTTTTAAATAAATCAAAAACAGAGACAAACAGGTATTTTATGACAGGAAAAACGGTTTTTGGGGCTTCGCTATTTTCAGAATTGGACATATTTCTTTTTAAAAAGGGCGACCATTTCAAGTTGTATGACAAGCTGGGGGCGCATTTGATGACCCATAAACGCCGCCGCGGCGTCTATTTTGCCCTCTGGGCTCCCAATGCGGACAAGGTTAGCGTTATCGGCGATTTCAACAACTGGCAAGCAGGCTCGCATCCACTGGCTGTCAGATGGGACGGTTCCGGCATTTATGAGGGATTTATTCCCGGCCTTAAAAAGGGGGCTCTCTATAAATTTTATGTTGAATCGGCCAATGGCCGCTATGCTACCGCTAAAATGGACCCTTTTGCTTTTGCGGCCGAAGTGCCGCCCAGGACGGCTTCCTCCGTTTCCGACCTTTCCTATAAGTGGCACGATCAAAAGTGGATGGAAGTGCAAAAGGAGAAAAACGCGCTTAACGCGCCTTTATCAATTTATGAATTGCATCTGGGCTCATGGAAGCGCAATGGTAGCGGTTTTTTAAGTTTTAAGGAAAGCGCCCATCATCTGGTGGAATATCTCAAAAAAACCGGTTTTACCCATGTCGAGCTTTTGCCGGTTATGGAGCATCCTTTTTATGGTTCGTGGGGGTATCAGATTTTAGGGTACTTCTCGCCCACTAGCCGCTATGGCAATCCGGAGGATCTGATGTATTTGGTGGACTATTTGCACCAAAATGACATCGGCGTGATTTTTGACTGGACGGCCGCCCACTTTCCCAATGACGAGTATGGACTGGCTTTTTTCGACGGAACGCATTTATATGAGCATGAAGATCCTCGCAAAGGCCGGCATCCCGACTGGAATAGCTGTATTTTCAATTACGGCCGGGTGGAAGTGGCCGAGTTTTTAATCAGCAGCGTATTGTTCTGGCTGGAAAAGTATCATATCGACGGCATTCGTAACGATGCCGTCGCATCCATTTTGTATTTGGATTATTCGCGCAAACCGGGCGAATGGGTGCCCAATATTCATGGCGGCAGAGAGAATCTCGAGGGGGTGGCCTTTTTACAGAAAATGAATCGGGCTATTGGTGAAAATTTTCCCAATGCAGTCAGCATCGCCGAAGAGTCGACTGCCTGGCCGATGGTTACCCGTCCTGTGGATAGTGGCGGGCTAGGTTTTCATTATAAGTGGAATATGGGCTGGATGCACGATACCCTGCGCTATTTTGCGAGGGACCCGATCTACCGCCAATATCATCATGGCGAGCTTTCCTTTAGCATGTGGTACGCCTATTATGAAAATTATATTTTGGTGCTGTCGCATGATGAGGTGGTCCATGGCAAAGGGTCGCTCTATGCCAAAATGCCGCAGGACGAATGGCAGAAATATGCCAACCTGCGTCTTTTGATGGGCTATAAATATATGCACCCCGGTAAAAAGCTGCTTTTTATGGGCAATGAGATCGGTCAGAAAGCCGAATGGAACCATGAGGGCGTTCTGGAATGGGATTTTGCCAAGGATTCGTATCAGGCAGGCCTTTGCGATTGGGTTTCCGATTTAAATTGGCTCTACCGAAAGCTTCCTGCCCTGCACCGGCATGATTATGAGTATGAAGGCTTTGAATGGATCGATTTTAGCGATCAAAAAAATACCACTCTTAGTTATTTGCGCAAGGCGCCCTCTATAAACCAGTTTGTGCTGGCCGCCGGCAACTTTACCCCCGAATATCGCAATGGATACCGCATTGGCGTCCCTGTAGGCGGAAGATGGAGGGAAGTTTTAAATAGCGATCACGCAAAATACCGCGGCTCGGGGCTTTTAAATCAAAAAATTACCGTAGCTGAAAAGATCCCTATGCACGGGCGGCCCTTTTCGCTTTTATTGAATCTGCCGCCGCTCGGCATGGCAATTTTACAAAGGATTCCTGAATGAAGAAACAGGCTATTTGCGTCCATGGACATTTTTATCAGCCGCCAAGGGAAAACCCATGGCTGGAGGCGGTCGAGTTCCAAGAGTCGGCTTATCCCATGCACGACTGGAACGAACGGATTTCCATCGAATGCTATTTGCCGAACGCCGCCGCCAGGCTGGTGGACGATTCGGGGCGGATTATCGACATAGTTAACAACTATGCCGCGATGAGCTTTAATTTTGGCCCGACACTGCTTTCATGGATGAAGAAAAATCAGCCGGCAGTCTATCGCAGGATCATTAACTCCGATAAAAAAAGTTTGCATAAATACAAAGGTAACGGTTCGGCCATTGCCCAATGTTACAATCATATGATCATGCCCCTTGCCTCGGATCGGGATAAAAAGACCCAAGTCATCTGGGGTATAGAGGATTTTATCAGCCATTTTAAGCGGCCTCCCATTGGAATGTGGCTGCCGGAGACGGCGGTCGATACCGGTTCGCTGGAGGCGCTTGCCGAAGAAGGGATCCAGTTTACGATTTTAGCTAGCCACCAGGCTAAAAGGATGAGAAAAATCGGCGATGCCGCCTGGCGTAAGATGGATGACAAGTTTTTCCTGCAAGATCCCTTTTTATGCCGGCTGCCCTCGGGCCGGACAATTGTGATCTTTTTTTATGACGGCAATATTGCCTGGAAAATTTCGTTTGGCGAACTGCTTGAAGATGGACGGAAATTGGGAGAGAGTCTGGCTTCTGATTTTAAAGAGGGTCTAGAGAGCCAGATTGCCAGCATCGCAACCGACGGTGAAACATTTGGCCACCATAAAAAATTTGGCGATATGGCGCTCGCGGCCTGTTTTCGTTTTTTGCAGTCGCAAAAAAAGGAAATCACCAATTTTACCAAATATCTAAAAGAACACCCGCCTCAATTTGAGGTGGAGATCAATGAAAATACATCATGGAGCTGCGCGCACGGCATCGGCAGATGGATGCGCGACTGCTCTTGTAATCTCGGCGCTTGCCCCGGCGGCAATCAGGCTTGGCGCGAGCATTTGCGGAATGCGATGGACTATCTGCGGGATCGTATAGATGCGATCTATGAACAGGAAATGGAGCAGCTGGTCGAAGATCCGTGGATGGTGCGCAATAAATATATTCAAGTGGTTTCAAACCGCCTAAAAGCCAATGTCGAAGACTTTCTGCAGCGGTATGCCAAGAGGCCGAAAGAAGCAAATGATAAAAAAGCCATCTTGCGCTTTTTGGAAATGCAAAGGCATTGCATGCTCTCATATACCAGCTGCGGCTGGTTTTTTGACGACATTTCATCGATCGAGAGTACGCAGATTTTAAAATATGCCAAAAGAGTTTTGCAGCTGCTTAAGCTTCCCGATGTCGAAGAGGAATTTAAAAAAATCCTGTCGCATGCCAAGAGCAATTTTCCCAAATACAAAGACGGCCGGTATATTTTCGAGCATTTAATCCGCCCTGTTGATTTAAAACAGGTGGCCGGTAACTATGCCATTTCTTCCATGTTCGAAGATTTTGGAAAAAAGAGCGCGTTTTTCTGTTTTGACATATTTAAATTGGCTTTCGAAAAGTTGGAAGTAGGCGTATATAAGCTGGCGCACGGCAGCATCCGCATTTTTTCGACTATTACCTGGGAAGAGGAGTCGTTTAGTTATCTGGCGCTTAATTTGCACAACTATCAAATCATCGCCCTTATTTTCCCTCAGGACGATCCCGGATTAATGGCTGCCTGCAAAAAGATCAAGAAGGCTTTCTTAAATAGTGAATTCACTAGAATTTTAGAAATGCTAAAAGACCTGGAACCCTCTGCCAGACTGACCTTATGGGATCTCTTTTTTGATGGCCGCAAAAAAATATTGGATCAGCTCCAGCTGGCGGCAGCGGCGGAAATTGACAACTCGTTGCAACAGGCGATAGAGAAGAATTTTACCATTATCCGCGAGCTTAAAGATCATCAAAGCCTTAGCGACGAGCTGCTGGAGCGCGCGCTGGAATCTTTTTTTATCGCCAAGATCAGCCACTATCTAAAAGGGGAAAACAATACCGCCGATACCGGTAAATGGGTGCAAAAAGCAATCGACTGGCAGATTGCGCTCGATAAAATGCCGCTGCGCCTTGCCGCGGAAAAAAGACTGTTGCAAATGATGCAAAAATGGAAGGAAGAGCCCTATAATTTGGGGCAAATAGAGGAGATCTGCCATTTTCTGGACCTTTTTTATGTTCAGCTGGGTATTCAGATTAATTTGTGGGAGGCGCAGAACTTTTGCTGGTATATTCGCAAAGAGTATTACCCCGACATGAAAAATCTCCAAACGCAAGACGATGCGATTGCAATTAAATGGCTAGGCTTTTTCAATAAAATCGCTGAATATATGATCATGAGTCTTTAATGGCAGGGCAACCGGAAGAATATAGAGGACTTTCGAGAGAAGAGGCGCGAGAGATGCTGCTTTTGCATGGCGCCAACGAACCGGCTTCTTCCAATAAAAAGAGTCTTTTTAAGATCGCCATCGATGTTCTGAAAGAACCCATGTTTTTGCTTTTAATTGCCGGCGGCCTGGTCTATTTGGTGCTGGGCAATCTGCAAGAAGCGCTTATTCTGCTCAGTTTTGTTGTGGTCATAGTCGGCATTACCTTTTATCAGGAACAAAAAACGGAAAGGGCGCTTGAAGCTTTGCGCGACCTTTCATCGCCAAGAGCCCTGGTAATTAGAGAGGGATGCCAGATCAGGATTCCGGGTAAGGATGTGGTCGTTAATGACCTTGTTTTGCTTGTTGAAGGGGACCGCGTTCCTGCTGACGCGGAGATTCTCTCCTGCAGTAATTTGCAGATCGATGAATCGCTGCTTTCCGGCGAAGGTTTTCCCGTCCGCAAGAGCCGGCATATAGAAGGATCTGACCTGCCTAAGGAAAATCAATTGGCTTTTTCCGGAACGCTGGTAGTCAGCGGCCAGGGCATAGCGCGGGTTTTTGCCGTTGGCAAAAAAAGTAGGCTGGGGCAAATCGGCACCGTTATCGAATCCATCAAACTGCAACCGACGCCTTTGCAAATTGAGATCAAAAGCGTTGTTAAAAAATTAGCCGCTTTTGGCATTTTACTTTCTTTGTCGGTTGTTATTTTATATGGGCTCTTAAACGGAAACTGGCTGCAAGGCTTACTGCGGGGGATTGCGCTGACCATGGCGCTTTTGCCGGAAGAAATTCCGGTGGTTTTGACCATCTTTTTAGCGCTTGGCGCCTGGCGCATGTCCAGAAAACAGGTGCTTACCAGAAGGTTACATTCTTTGCAGGCGCTAGCCGCCGCCAGCGTGCTTTGCGTCGATAAGACCGGTACGCTGACGCAAAATAAAATGGCGCCGAGGCTCTTATTTGCCTGCGGCGCTTTTTTCAAAATTGGCCAGGAGGGAAAGCTCGCCCCGAAAGAGGAGCTGCCGGAAACATTTCATGCTCTTTTGGAATATGGCATTCTATCCAGTCAGAGCGCGCCGTTTGACCCCATGGAAAAGGCGATCAAGGATTTTGGCGAAGCTTCTTTGACTGACGGCGACCATATACATAATAATTGGCACCTGGTGCGCGAATATCCGCTTTCCGATCAGCTTTTAGCGCTTAGCCATGTCTGGGAGTCGCCGGAAGGGGGCCGGTATGTGATTGCGTCTAAAGGAGCGCCCGAAGCCATTGCCGATTTGTGCCATTTAGATGAAGAGCGCCTTTCTTTTTTGCAAAAGCAGATTGATACTATGGCCAAAGAGGGGCTGCGGATGATCGGGGTAGCCAAGGCCACCTTTGAAAAAACCAGCTTGCCTTCCTGCCAGCATGATTTTGATTTTGAATTTGTCGGATTAATCGGTTTTTGCGATCCGGTGCGGCCGCAGGCGGAAAAGGCTGTGGCTGAATGCCGCGAAGCGGGCATTCGCCTGGTTATGATAACCGGCGATTATCCGGGAACGGCCATAGAGGTCGGCAAAGCTATCGGCCTTGATATGTCAGCGGGCGTTATGTCCGGCCCCGATCTTCGCTCCCTGAACGATAAAGAATGGCTGGAGGCGGCCGAACGGATCAATATTTTTGCGC
>CAZCPS010000045.1:0-7876 GCA_964499895.1 uncultured bacterium
TTATATACCGAAGCAACCTGAAGAATCGGTTTTGGGCAATTTCAGCAGCTTTGAAGCCGCCGAAAATCCGATTCTTCAGGTTGTTTCGGTATATACCCAATTTTTGTTCAGTACAGAGCCTTATTGAACTTCAATTTAATAATAGCTTGAACTTGACTTTGTACATTTTTAAGCTTTGATTTCAATAAGATCTTGATTTTCTATGACTTACCGCTTTCCGCGGTAGGCTTGAATCAAGCCATCCGGAAAAGCGGTAAGTCATAGAAAGTCAAAAGCTTGCAGAAATCATGCTTCAAAAATGTACAAAGTCGAGTTGAAGTTTAAATGTATTTATGGTATAATAATTATTTGAACAATTAATTTAAAAATTATTATGAGCGTAGTTTCAAAACAAATAAATCCGCAGATGAAGCCCGCTTGCAGCTTTGTGCCGAAAGCGCCTGAGCGAGATGTTTTTCAGGCGGTCTTGCGGCAAAAAGAAGAGCGCGGAACCGTATCTTCTTTGAAGGATTATCTTTTTACTATAGTAAGCCCGTTGCACCGGTTTATAGTGCGTCCTCTTTGCGGGTATCTTGCTTTTAAATATGGAGTAAATCCTTCGATTGAGATCGATTCCGATTTAAGAGCGGAGCTTGGCGAGCTGGGCGGCAGCCGGGTGGATTTTAAAGCCGAAGATGGCGCTCATTTGGAAGGTATGTATTTTGCCGGTCAAAAAAGCGGTGGTAAAACGGTTCTGATCTGTTCGGGCAGCCACCGCTCATTTGAATTTTATACCGCTCCGATGGCTCAGGCGCTTCTGGCTATGGGTCATAGCGTTATGCTCTTTAATTATCGCGGATTCGGCGAAAGCCGGGGCAGAGTTTTTGCGAAAGGTTTTAATCTGGATGCTGAAGCAGCCTATCAATATTTGCGCATTGTTATCGGCCTTAAGGGCCCGTAAGGAAATAACTACCACATTTCAGCTGCGCCAAAGCCCCGGGCTTGATCGATCGTAAGCGACCCTATATTTCTAATATTAGGTAGCTTACGATCGGTCAATCGCGGGAGCTTTCGCGTTGCTGAAATGGGCAGTTATTTTCTTACAGGCCCTAAGGACTCGGATATAGCCGTATTAGGTTATTCTATGGGGACGGCGCCTGCCGTCGATCTGGCGGCGCATCATGAAATCGATTTGATTTTAGACAGGTATTTTGCTTCGATGGCCGGTGTGGCGCAAGATCAGGCCAATAAAGTGGCCGCAATCATTTTTCGGCTTGGCGGCGCCGGCTTTGATGTTGCCAAGAAGATTCAAAAAGTTAAGGGGCGGATCCTTTTGGCAAGGGGGCTTTTGGATGATACCATGGGTGACCGGCATGAACGGATTCTAAAATGCAGTTTGCAGGGTAATTCGCGTGCTCTTTTTGAAAATGTGCATTCCGAGCACCTTCACAATTCGATTTTTGATCTGTGGTTCAGTCCGACAAATCCGCAGCACGAGTCGCTTATTATGCAAAATTTTTTGAAAACTTAATCTTCATGCCAGATAAAAGGCGTGAAAGACTGAGCGAAGACATTTTTATATTCCGGCGATGAGACATGCCATACATACTTGCGCCCCGGTTTCAATAACCGGGAGAGTCCATCTTTTTTTATTTTCAGTAAAAAAAGCTCATTTTCCCGCTTGATCTCGCCTTCGATGGGCAGAATCGTTTTGTTGCCGTCCGTTACATCAATAGCATAGAGCTTAAAGATTTTGTGATAGGGAGCCGCTTTCCAGCAGAGTGTCAAATGGGCTTTTGTGTTTTTGATACAGCCGATAAATTCGGGTGCCCGGCGGGGCAGGTTCCTTTGGGGCGAATTCAGGAGCGATCCGGAATCTACTACCTTGAGCATTACATTAAAATGACCGGTATTAATCTGGATCCAGTATGGAAAGGGAAATGTACTATGTTTTTCAAAATAGATGTCGAGCGTCTTTTCCGCCAGCTGGCTGCCGTCGGCAGGCCAGTGCAGCCGGTGCACTTCAAATTTGGCGGCGGGTTTGGCTTTGCCTTCAAATATAAGCGGCGGTTTCCAGACAGCTCTGGTATCGGATGCGTTGCCGCGCTTCGGGGGCGGCCCGATTTTGCGGCGCTCTTTGCCGGGAAGAAAAGCGGTCGTTTGCATGAGCAGCCGTGTTAGTAGCGATTCGCTATCCGCGGACTGTATAAAGGTTCTGGCGGCAAAATTGTAGCATTCATTTAACCGGTTGTTTTTCAAGTCGATTTCATAAATCAGCCATGAGCTGTGGCCCGGCGCTCCCTCTTGCACCCACTTTTTCCAGTCAATATTGGTTTCGATATTATGCTCGGGAGCCGAAAGCTCTTCTAAAATCAGTGTATTTTGACCGGTCTGATGAACCAGCATCAGCGAATAGGTCTTATTTTGCAAGGTGACGATATAGTCGCCCTTTGCGGCGCCCAGAAGTCGCGATTTGACGCAATTGGCGCAAAGCGGCATAAAAGTGCAGAGATAAAAAAGCAGGATAATAAGTCGTTGCATAAAAATTATTTTCATTTTCTTGAGCATTTATGTTATCAAAGATATATTTCCGGCAAAAGAAGTATTCGCGTGCCGGATATGCAAAGGAGTGAAAATGCGGTCAACAGCCAAATTCTACAAGACTTTTGCCCTGACTATGGGCTTTTTTATCCTGATCTTTGCCCTGTTTAACTCCAACTGGAGTCCATGGCGGCATGCCGGAAATGGCGACTGGCAGGCGGAAGCAATACAGATCGATGGGGAAATCACGCTTTTTGAGCAATTAAGAGACGACTATCTTATGCGTGTCTCCGATCATGAGGGCCAGGCTCTCTCTTCCGATACGATCCTGTGGGCCAAACGCCAAACCAAGCTGGCCATTCAAAACAAAAGAATGGCGGCCAGTATGCAAAAAGATATTTTGTCATTACAGGCAAGACGCGATAAACTTTTAAAGAAACAAAAAAGGCTAATTACCGAAGAGTAATTAGCCTTGTCTAACAAGACTTCTAGAAAGTTTTTGATAAAATCGCCAGCATTAGCAATGCTACGATGTTGGCGATTTTAATCATGGGGTTAATTGCCGGACCGGCCGTGTCTTTATATGGATCGCCGACCGTATCGCCGGTAATTGAGGCTTTATGCGCGTTCGAGCCCTTTCCGCCATGAAAGCCAGTTTCGATATGCTTTTTGGCATTATCCCACGCTCCGCCGCCGCCGGTCATCGACAGCGCCACAAAGAGACCGGTCACAACGATGCCCAGCAGCATTGCGCCGACGGTAACAAAGGCCGGTTTTTGGCCGGAAGTCATAAAGATAATAAAGTAGACCGCCACAGGCGCTACTACCGGTAAAAGCGCCGGCATGACCATTTCACGAATCGCCGCTTTGGTGAGAATATCAACCGCGCGACCATACTGCGGCAGAGCTTTGCCTTCCATAATGCCGGGAATTTCTTTGAATTGACGTCTTACTTCCGTTACTACCGAAGCTGCCGCCTTTCCCACGGCCGTCATGCAGAGCGAGCCAAAAAGATAGGGCAGAAGGCCGCCAATAAAGAGGCCGATCACCACATAGGGATCTTGCAGGAAAAAGGCGCAATCCAGCGATGGGAAATAATAGCCCAGATCTTCGATGAAGGCTGAAAAGAGCACTAAAGCGGCCAGTCCGGCTGAACCGATGGCGTAGCCTTTGGTAACGGCCTTGGTAGTGTTGCCGACAGCGTCCAGGGCGTCGGTTACTTTGCGCACGCTTTGCGGCAGGTTGGCCATCTCCGCAATGCCGCCGGCATTGTCGGTAACAGGGCCATAGGCATCCAGCGCAATGACCATGCCGGCAAGCGCCAGCATCGAAGTCGCGGCGATCGCCACACCATATAATTCGGCATTAAGATAAGCAACCAAAAGGCCGATGCAGATGACAATGACCGGCAGGGCGGTCGATTCAAGCGAGGTAGCCAGACCCTGAATAACATTGGTGCCATGGCCGGTGACCGAGGCTTTAGCGATATTTTTAACCGGTCTGAATTTAGTGGAAGTATAGTATTCCGTAATCCACATAATGCAGGCGGTTACGCCAAGTCCGGTAAGTGCGCAGTAGAACAGATTGTAACCGTTGAAGGTCACTTCATCAATTTTGAAGACCATATCGTCAAAGCCAATCCAATATTTGATCAGAATGGCAATTGCCCCCGCCGAAAGCAGCGCCGTGGTGAAAAAGCCTTTATACAAAGCTCCCATGACATTTTGCTTTTTGGAAAGGCGTACAAAAAACGAACCGATAATGGTGGTGAGAATGCATGCCGCGCCGATGCCGAGAGGCAGAAGCATCATCAGTTCTCTTACGCTGCCGCTAAAAAAGGTCGAGCCTAAAAGCATGCTGCCGACAATTGTTACTATATAAGTCTCAAACAGGTCGGCCGCCATGCCGGCGCAGTCGCCGACATTGTCGCCGACATTGTCGGAAATGACTGCCGGGTTGCGGGGATCATCTTCCGGGATGCCCGCTTCCACTTTGCCGACCAGGTCTGCTCCGACATCAGCGCCTTTTGTGAAAATGCCGCCGCCGAGCCTGGCGAAAATAGAGATGAGCGAGGCGCCAAAACCCAAGGCGACGAGCGCGTCGATAATTTTGCGTCCGTCATAGTCCATCTTCTGCAGGACCAGATAGAAAATCGTGAGGCCCAAGAGCGCCAGGCCGACTACCAGAAGACCGGTGATCGATCCCGATTTGAAAGCCATATTCAGGGCCGGTTTAATTCCGCGTCTGGCAGCTTCGCAGGTGCGTACATTGGCGCGCACCGAAATATTCATACCGATATAGCCGGCTAGGCCGGATAATACCGCTCCCAGCACGAAGCCGACGCCGACATGCAGCCCCAAAGCCCAGATTAGTAATAGTGCGACGATCGCGCCGACAGCCGCAATCACGCGGTACTGCCTGTTTAAATAGGCGCCGGCACCTTCCTGAATGGCGAGCGCGATTTTTTGCATTTGCTCCGTTCCCGCTGAAGCGGAAAGTACTGAAACAATCATCACACCGCCATAGGCGAGCGCAAGTGTGCCGCAGATAATTAAAAAGACATACATATTTAATATCATAAAGCGTTTCCTCAATAAATTTCGGGACTGTGGCTGTCCGGCAAAAGTTAAATGCCCTGCAAAAAATCAGCAGGGCGATACTGGTTCATAGAGAGTTAAGTTTACCGAATAATTAAAATTCCATGCCACATAAATTATTATTTCGTATTGGATGTCTCCTTATCGAAAATTTGCTTCAGGCGGTTTTCAATGTCCTGTGGAATGCTAATATTTTTAGTTCCTCGTTGCGGCCATAGCGTTCCATAGTGCGGAGCCGGTTTTGGCGTGCCGGGCGCGACATGATTCGGCAAGATGTTTTGCAGTAATTCAGGATGGCAGCAGCAGCCTCTCGATCTGGCGTAAATGTCTTCAATTTCAGCCAATTTATCCGGATTGGTTTCCTCGACGATGTCGAGCGCTTTTGTTTCGGCCGGTTTGGCTAATAGGCTGTTAATCTCTTTTGGCAATGTTTTAAGAAGTTCTTCGGCGATTGTCACCAATTTTTCAATTATTTTAGCCGGTAGCTGGTGTAAACTGTTTTGTTTGATTTGGTTAAGATCATCCAGCGACAGATTGTTTATAATCGGGAGGAGCACTTCAAAGGGAAACTTTATGCCCGTAACGCGCTGCTCATGATTAAAGACGGCTGCACCAACAAGTTTTAAATTATCTTCCCGGCTCTTTTTCAGATTGATAAAGTCGCTAAGTTCGATGCCCCGCTGTAAGTAATATAAATAGTTTTCCGTGAGCTGAACCTTGCGCGCCAAATCCACAAGATTGACCAGATCATTTCTGGATATCAGCGTATCATCCGGCTTTTCAAGCCGTTTAACATTGCGCGCGGTTTTAAGCATTTTGCAGGCGATCGGGGAGAGTTTTGCTTTAAGATCTTCTTTGATTGTTCTTACGGTTGTATGTTTGGAAATGCCCGCTTTTGCCAGGATTTTAGGATCCCTGTAAGCTTCCTGGCAAGTTAAAAAGAGTTTGTTCAGGACATCCGGATTATCAACCGATTCCAGCGTTGGGAGCTCGCTTAAATAAACTATTTCAGTAAAGCTTAAATTTTTTAATAGAACTTCGGTCTCTTTTTGCAATAAAATATCTTCATTCGCAAATTCTTTTCGAAAGAGAGCTTTTTTTTGTATTTCAGTTTGAAGGCTCTTTTTTAGATTGTTGGCGAAAAAAGGCTGCATTTTTTGCAGCTTGCCAAAAAGCAGAGGCATTTTATAGTCAATCGAGTCGGCGAAGTCTTTCATGGTTGCATATTCCTTATCGGTCAGCTCTTCGCCATGGTTGACTTTGTCAAATACATTAAGGCCGCAGCTAAGATAGAAAAAACGGGTGCGTTTGGTATCATGATCCATTTGATTGACTAGATCTTCGTGGATGCCGCGCGTAGCCTCTTTGCGGTTGTCAAACACCTGAGTTACGGTATTGACTAAAAGTCCGTTTATATAGTTGTTATCGCCGATGGTTATTACGGTATCGCTGCAGCAGTGGCCGCAGGACATCAGACAGTTGCAATTTTCCGGCATTTGAATGTTGAAATGCAGGTTAAGCGGTGGAAATAATGACATAACTGGTCTCCTTTTAATAAAGTGATGAAAGAATTTTGCAGTCGCGCCATATAATGTCAAATCATTTTTTGAATAAAAGCCTTGCATGCAGCTTCCCGTGAATGTTTTTCATGGACAGAGATTTTTTAAACTTGTATATTGCTTCTCAAAAAATATGAAAAAATTTATCTGCTTTATTCCACTTGTTTTAAGTCTTTGCGCCGGCTGCGTTTCCGAAGAGAAACGGCCCTATCCAAAGGTGGCTACCACTGCCGTTCCGGGGGATGCCGACGATTGCGCTATTTGGGTTAATAGCGCCAACTCTTCGAGCAGCCTGGTTATCGGCAACGATAAACGGCCTTACGGCGGCCTCTTTGTTTGGGATATGAATGGGCGGTTGGTTTACCGTACAAGGACGCTAAGCCGTCCTAATGGCGTGGATATCCGGTGCGCTATTGATTTTTACGGAGAGAAGATTGATGTGGTAGTTTGCGGCATTCGCAGTACCAATGAAATCAAGATTTTTCAGATCGAGCCCAAGAAACGGATTTTGATTGATATAACTTCCGGGGAAAAGATTTTTACCGGCTATTCCGCCGATACTTATGGACTGCGTTTATATAAGAGGCGGACGGATGGCAAGCTGTTTGCTTTCGCGACTTGCAAGGCTAAAGACGATATTCATCAGATTGCTTTTGAGGAAGATGGCCAGGGCGGCCTCAAGGGACGCTTTATCCGCGCTTTCGGCGGCAAGGATATGCAGAGCTTTGTCGAAGGCATGTGCGCCGATGATGAGGCCGGCTATCTTTACTGTTCCGATGAGCGGCAGGGTATTTTAAAATATGAAGCCGACCCGGATAAAAATAATGATGGGCTGATTCATAAATTTGCTATCGAAGATGGTATTAAGGGCGACAGGGAGGGCATCGGTCTATATGAGATGCCGGGCAACGCCGGATACCTGGTTCTTTCCAGCCAGGGTAATTCTTCTTTTAAAATCTATAAAAGAGAAGGTAATAACGACTTTGTTAAAACGGTTTATCCCCGCGGGGTAACCAGGACTGACGGCATAGCCGTTACTTCTAAGGCTATTTTGCCGCTCTTTCCTAAAGGCGTGGTAGTCTGTCATAATGATGAAGGCTGCAATTTTGTTCTTTTTGATTGGGGCGAATTTTTTAGCGCCAATTAAACTCGTCGTTGTACATTTTTGAACTTTGATTTCAATAAGCTCTTGATCTTCTT
>CAZCPS010000045.1:7976-9298 GCA_964499895.1 uncultured bacterium
AAACTCGTCGTTGTACATTTTTGAACTTTGATTTCAATAAGCTCTTGATCTTCTTGAAATCATGTTTTAAAAATGTATAATGACGAGTTAAACTCGTTCAGTATTTTTTGCCGGTGAGTATATGCCCAGCGCGGAGCTAAAAGAAATTGCGGATGGCCATTGCCGCCGATACGGTGGATAATGCATTCGGGCGGCAGTTCGGCTATAAAATCTTTGGCCGTTTGAATAAATTGTTCATAAGACATCGGCTCCCACTTTCCACTCTCGTATAGTTTGGCAAGCGGCGTGTTTTGCATAGCCGCCAGCAAGTGGATTTTGACGCCGTCGATCCGGAGGCGGGAGAGAGCTCTGGCCGTTTGCATTTGCATCTCATGGCTTTCGCCGGGTAGCCCTAAAATGACATGCGCGCACATGTGCAGCCCCAGTTTTTGGGTGAGCGCCGCCGCTGTTAAAAAATCGGCGTGCGTCTCCTGGCGGTTGATCGCCTGAAGCGTTTGATCGTGGATCGTCTGCATCCCATATTCGACGCAGACATAAGGCGCCGATTTTCGATAATCGGCAAGCAGCTGCAATTTTTCCTCGTCAACGCAGTCGGCTCTGGTTGCTACCGACAGGCCAATAATGTCGGGATGGGAAGAGAGCGCCATATCAAAGCGTTCTTTTAAAACCGAAACGGGCGCGTATGTGTTGGTATAGGACTGAAAATAGGCGATAAATTTTTGCGCTCCGAACCGCCGCTTGCGTACTTTAATGTTGTTTAAAACCTGTTCTTTAATCGATGCGCCGGCAGCGTGCGTGCGAGATGAAGATCCGGTCTCATCGCAAAAAATGCAGCCCAAGCTGCTTTTGGCGCCATCGCGGTTGGGGCAGGAAAAGCCGGCGTCGATGGAAATCTTATATACCCGGCAGCCAAAACGGCTCTGTAAATGCTGGTTTAGTGAAGTGTGTTGATAGAGTGCCATGTCGCTTATTATAACAGTCCCTCTTTTGAAAAGAAAGGACCGGACTGTTATACTTGCTTTTTTTATCAAAAAGGAATTTTCAATGGTGAAACGATTCAAAAAAACTTTGATAGTACTTTTGGTTTTAACCGGTATCAGCTGTCTTGCTTATGCCTTTTTTCCCGGCCTCATTGACATTGGCTACGAGCAATACCAATATTTAAACGCCGGTATGCGGATCAAGCATGTTGAAATCGACGGCAGCCGGGTCGAATATATGGAAGGCGGCGAAGGGGAGATTCTGCTTTTTCTGCATGGTTTCCAGAGTGATAAGCGTAATTTGTTAAAGTATGCCCGATTGTCCAGGAATTACCGGTTTAT
>CAZCPS010000046.1:0-9129 GCA_964499895.1 uncultured bacterium
CAAATGTCTCAGATATGTACCTATGCCAAACAAGCCAAGCATCCTTGCGTCAAGACAAATTTTTTGCATTAAAATCCTTCGTCTACCCTTTCAGCACTTGGCTTTGATTTTCATAAAACCAGCCGATGGTCTCTTTCAAACCCTCCTGCAATTCCGAACCGGAAAGAGCCGGATAGAGCCTTTTTAGCTTGGCAATATCTAAAATTTTGGATGTGGCGCCGACATAGCGCCCCACATCATATTGTATCTGCTCTTTCGGATAACCGACTTCATGGCAAATCATACCCGCAAAATCCCTAATGGAAAACTCCTCTCCCGAACCAATATTGACCACCTCGCAAGAAACCTTATCCGACAGGAAGAGCATAGTCCGGATAAAGTCTTCAATGTAGACCAGCTCTCTTTTTTGATAACCGTCGCCCCACAAAACAACCGGCTTTTGGAAGAAATGGCCTTCCATAATTTTACGGATCAGATCAAAAATGAAGTGCATCTGCCGGCCATCGGCATGATAATTGGGGCCAAAAAGCGTTGAAGGCACCAAATAGAGATAGTCGAGACCATACTGTTTATGCAAAGCCATAAGGCCGCAAAGCAACATGCGCTTGGTCATGGCATAAGTAAAGAGACTGTCAATCGGCCGGCCTTCCAGATAATTCTCTTCCACAAGCGGCAAGTTCGGGTCATATGAACAACTGGTTCCCATACAAATGATTTTGGCTTGCGACTGATACTCTAGCCAAAACGCGAGCATATTAGTATTGATTTTCTGGTTGATCAGCCACTGCTCGCCGGGGTGGCGCAAGCAAAAATCGCCCGCTTGAGTCCATGCGGCCAAATGGTAAATGCGGTCAAATTTCACCGAAGCAAATTGCAGAAGCGACTGCTCGGAGGTCAAATCGCAATTTTTGGAATTGATTTTTACAACTTCATGCCGCAAAGCGTCCAGAGCATCGCATAAAAACTTGCCCAAAAATCCGCTTGCGCCCGTTACCAATATCTTCATACCGGCTCCATGGGGTTAATAGGAAAATAAAATTGCACGCCACGATCAATCAGCGCTGCATTATTTTTCAAAATTTCTTTTTTGAAGTTCCACGCCAGTCCATAATAGACATCAGGCGGCGCCGTTTCTCTTTCAATAACGATCGGAATATGCATACCGGGACTAAAAAGGCCTTTGCGGAGTTCATTTTTTTCCACCAGATGCGAGATTAGATCAGTGCCAATTCCAAAATAATTAAGCAAGGTGTTGCCCTTCACAGGCGCGCCCATGCCATAGACCGTTTTGCCGTCCGCCTTGCATCTTTGTAAAAATTGCAAATTATCAGCTTTAAGCCCCTTCATCCGCGCCGAAAGCAGCTGATAGGCGGCAAGCTCATTGCAACCCGCTATTTCCTCATCTTTTATCATTTGCCGCAGCCTTGCCGACATCTCCTTTGCGCCCGCATGCGAAACAAAGCTAATAATGGAACCTCCATGAATCGGCGAGAGATAGGCGTCAAAAAGATCAAGGCCATGGCGGCGCAATAAAACGCGCAGAGTTTTTAAATTGTAATAGAGCAGATGCTCATGATAAATCTGGTCGAAAGCTCTATTTTCCATAATGCTTTTCATATATAAAAACTGAACGACGAAAACGCCTTTTGGCTGCAGATAACTTTTAATAGCCGAGGTAACGGAGTGCAGCTCTTCCAAATGGAAGAAGACGCCCGATGCGTTAACCACATCAAACTTTTGATTAATCCGGTCCGCCGTCTCCTGATTAAAAAAGGCATGCACCGTCGGAACGCCGGCATCATTGGCAATTTTCGCAATCTGCTTTGAAGACTCTACACCAAGGACTTCATATCCCAAAGCCCGGTAATGTTTTAGCTGCGTACCGTCATTCGACCCTATGTCCAGAACTCTTTTTTTCTTTTGATCTTCAAAAAACCGCTCATCGACCTCTTTCGCGATGAATTTAAAATGATTGGATAGCGTGCTTGTGGTTCCGGATAAATAGGTATGGTCAGCAAACATAACCTCTTTTTTAACCGTATAATCCAGTTGCGCAGTCCGGCAGTCATGACAATAAATAACCCTTAAAGGATAAAAGGGCTCGGTGCCGACTTCTTCTTTTTTCAGAAAATGATTGCCCCAGGGCTGCATTCCCAAGTCAATCGCCGTGCTAAAATTTTCGCCGTCGCATACTCTACATTGCATTTATAGAAATCCTTGGATAAATTTTTCATAAATAGAATAACATACTTCTTATTTAATTCCACAACAGAGGATAGCCCCATGATTATCATCTCCAGAACACCCGTCAGGCTTAGTTTTTTTGGAGGTGGAACGGACTATCCCGATTATTTTGATTTCAATGAAGGCGCCGTGCTGGGCACGGCGATTGATAAATATACATACATAAGCATCAACACGCTCAGCAAATTCTTTGATTATAAAATTAGAATAGGCTATTCCAAAACCGAGCTGGTAACCCACTTTAATGAGATTCAGCATCCCAGTATTCGTGAATGTTTGCGCCATGTGCCGATTGATGAAAATCTGGATATCCACATTTTTTCCGATTTACCCGCGAAAACGGGCCTTGGTTCCTCTTCTTCATTTACCGTGGGCTTCTTGAATGCACTAAATGCCCTTTTGGGCAAAAAAACTTCCAAACAAAACCTGGCCGAAACGGCCTGTTTTGTCGAACAGTCGCTAATATGTGAAAATGTCGGTTCGCAAGACCAGTTTCACGCGGCTTTCGGCGGCTTTAATATTATTGAATTTAAAAAAAACCACATCAAGGTTATTCCGCTGATAATCACCAGGGAAAAGAAGGAATTTTTAGGTTCCCATCTGATGCTTTTTTATACCGGACTAACCCGCTTTGCCAGCGAAGTAGTTGAAGAGCAAATGAAAAAAACCAAAGAGCGCCAAAACGATGCCCATCTGCAAAAAATGCTGGCAATGGTGTATGAAGCCGAAGATATTATTGTTTCTTGCAAGAAAGAGGAGATGATCAAAAAATTTGGCACTCTTTTAGATCAAGGATGGCAACTCAAAAAACAGCTCTCCTCTAAAATTTCCAATCAACTTATTGACACAGCGTATGATAAAGCTAAAACACTTGGCGCTTATGGCGGAAAATTATGCGGGGCCGGATCGGGTGGTTTTTTGATGCTGCTGGCGCCTCCGGAAAAACAGGCGGCTATTTGTGCTGGCTTAAACAATTTTCTTAAAGTTGACTGCCATTTTGACAATGACGGCAGCTCAATAATATATATGAAAGACTAGCATGATTGATTGCATAATTTTAGCCGGCGGGAAAGGCACCCGATTACAATCCGTGGTCTCGGATCGCCCCAAACCCATGGCCCTGATTGATCAAACGCCTTTTTTGGATATTTTGATAGCACAGCTTAGATCTAGCCCGCTATGCGGTAAAATCATATTAGCCATCGGTTATATGGCAAAACAGGTTCGCAGTCGTTATAAACAACCCTCGATTATTTTTTCTGAAGAAAACATGCCGCTTGGAACGGGCGGCGCTCTAAAAAAAGCGGCTTTACTTTCCGGCACCGACCGGGTTCTGGCATTAAACGGCGACTCCTACCTTAATTTTGACCTACCTGCCATGCTCCAAAATCACTTGGAAAACAACGCGGATATGACCATCGCCTATACCGGCATACAAAAAGCTGACCGCTATGGCGCGCTAACAGTCGATGAAAAAACCAACCGGATTACCGCCTTTTTGGAAAAGAAATTTCAAGAAAGCGGCCGGATCAACGGCGGTATCTACCTTTTTAACAAGGGTCTTATGGAAAATCAGCCCTTTACCGGAACTTTTTCGCTGGAAACTGATTTGTTTCCTTTCCTTTTAAATAAAAGACTCTTTGGCTATCCTTGCAGCGGCGCCTTTATTGACATCGGCACGCAAGAATCCTATCAACGCGCCCAGCAACTTTTAAAACACTTAACAAAAAGCTTATCATGAATTCAGTTTTGATCACCGGCGGCGCCGGATATATTGGCTCTGTGCTAACCTCTTTGCTTTTAAAAGAGGGCTTTTTGGTTACCGTCCTTGACAATCTAAGTTTTTCCCAATGCTCTCTCCTGCCAAATTTTGCCCATCCCCACTTTCGTTTTATCAAGGGCGAAGTTACTAACGAAAAACTAATGAAAAGCCTTTATATAGAACATCAAATTATTATTCCCCTGGCCGCGATCGTCGGCGCGCCGGCCTGTAATAATAATCCGGCTCTGGCCAAAAGCATAAATTATGATGCCATAGAATTTTTACTTGCCAACTCCTCCCATGATCAGCAAATTCTATTTCCCAATACCAACAGCGGTTATGGGATCGGTAAAAAGGATCAGCTTTGCGATGAGACTTCGCCGCTAAACCCCATTTCCCTATATGGAAAGTTGAAAGTCGAGATTGAAAAAAAGCTGCTCCTGTCTAAAAAAGCGGTCTGTTTTCGCTTGGCTACCGTTTTTGGCATATCGCCAAGAATGCGTTTGGACCTACTGGTTAATGATTTTACCTTTCGCGCCTGCCGCGATCGCTTTATTGTGCTCTTTGAGGAACATTTTAGGCGCAACTACATTCATGTCAGCGATGTAGCCTCCGCCTTTTTATTCGGCATACGCCATTTTGATAAAATGCGAGGCGAAGCCTATAATCTCGGCCTTTCCTCGGCAAATCTGAGCAAACGAGACCTCTGCGAAAAAATCAAAGAGTATGTACCGGAGCTCTATATTCATGCTGCCGATGTCGGCGAAGACCCGGATAAAAGAGACTATATAGTCAGTAATAAAAAAATAGAAACGCTGGGCTGGCAGCCGCAAAAATCTCTTGATGATGGGATCAAAGAAATGATCGCGGCATTTCCGATGTTGAATATCAGCCCTTTTAAAAACGCCTAGTGCTCTAAGGTAACATCGATGTACCCTTCCTGAATCAGATAATCCATATTATCGATTACATATTGTGGGAAGGTATTGTCTATTTCGCATAAAACGTGCCCATTAACACATCGCTGCCATCTTTCAAAAGTCTTATTTTGAGGCACATTACATTCGACATGCGACCAAGACTCTAATTTGCGGATCATGCGCTGAAACCCGCCACCGCATGAGCTGAAATGCCAGCCGCCATCCTTAATCCAATTTTTGCGAGGAATTAACCGGTCGCGATTTGCTCTAAGAGAACGCACCGGGTGCTTCCTTAAATATTTAAAAGTAGTAATAACAGTGCCGGCCCAAAAATGTTCCGGAAAGCCCGGTCCATAAGAATTAGGGCGAATACGATTCATATAATAAGCTGTCCAGAATTGCCACAATATAAAATTGGATCCATTATTTATCGTTCGTTGAAATAATGAAGGCAATAAACTGCCGCGAGGGATTTCATCGACATCGGAAATCATTACGATATCATTTTTTGCGCAGCCGCGTAATCCAATATCTTGCAGCTGTTGTCTTTGAAAATTTTCTCGAGCCCAGGCATTGGGAATTTTGCCGCTCTGTTTTGATCTGAGAGGCACATGAATAATTTTATGAAGATACTTTGCAAATTCATCGCGATGCTTATCAAAATATAAAGGCTTCGCTCCTCCTTGAAAAGTTTCGCAGCTTTCCACTAAAACAAAGAAATCAACATAGGGATCCAGCTCAGCCAACCGGCATTTCAAAATTTCCATTTCGTCGTAGAACAAAAAACAATCATAGACCTTGGGAGATGAAAACCCATATGAACACAAAAAAAGTAAACAGAAACAACAAATCAAATAAAATTTCTTCATAAAAATACCTTTAGTAATTAATTGATTCTCAAAAATATTCAGGGGCATGGCGGGCTGTCGTGATGTTGCAAAATATCGATATATCCGCTCGTGGTCAAATCTTGCAAATTATCTAAAATATATTTGGGATATGTTGCGTCTATTTCGCATAAGCTAAGCGCATTGACTTGCTGTCTCCAGTACCAGTCGGTTTTATATTTAGGTAGATTTTTTTCTTCATGCGAACCGGCTTCTGTTTTAGACTGCATTCGCCCAATACCCCCGCCGCAAGTAGAAAAATGCCACCCGGCATTTAAAACCCAATTTGAGCGCGGCACGCAATAGACACGATTTTGCCGCAAAGAATACAAGGGTCTTTGCAATAACAAATACTTTTTAGTGGTAATCACAGTTCCCGGCCAACAGCTTTTAGGCAAATTAAAACCATAACTTTTCGTATGCACACGATTCATGTAATATGAAGTCCAAAAATGACAAAGTAAAAAAAGCTCTTCCCCGTTTTCTATTTCGGCAAACAAAGCCGGCAGCAGTGAGCCTCTTGGGATTTCATCGGCATCTGAAATCATAATAATATCGTTTTCATCGCAGTAGCGCATGCACATATCTTGTAAAAGCTGGCGTTGATAAAATTCCCGCTCCCAACCATGTTGGGGAGAGGGACATTGCTTTTCTCTAATGGGCTCATGAATGATTTTATGCAGATATTGCGTAAAATCATCCAGATGGTCTTCAAACGAGAAAGCTTTTTGACACCCCTGAAAAGTCTCGCAACCTTCTACTAAAATAAAATAATCGACATACGCATCCAACTCAGCCATACGGCATTTAATCACTTCAAGCTCATCATGAAACAAAAAGCAGTCATACACTTTAGGAACGGAAAAACCCGAAGCATATAAGAAAAATAGGCAAAAACTAAAAACTCCATGATACCATTTCATAAAGCATCTCCATCTTTTTTGATGAAGCAGTTTATGAAAAAAAATTTTTAATGAATATACTTTTAAATTTAAAAGTAGCGTAAAGCTTCGATGACCTTCAATCCCCAACTTTGATCCTTCACAGGAATCGCGAGCACATCGGTCAGTTCTATGTCAACTTTTAAGTCCAGAGGGCATAAAGAATTCAGGTCTATGCAAAAATAATTTTTTTGGTGAAAATAATCAATAATAAGCGTTCCGGGAAAGTCTTTATGATGAGAGAACTCAAAGATAATCCAAGGGGAAAACATAGAAATAATACCCTCAGCTCCTTGCAAGACCTTAAGCTCATGCCCTTCGACATCCAGCTTTATAAGTTTCACATGGTTAAGGCCATTATCCAAAAGCTCATCAAGGCGCATTGTGCGCACAAAAATAGATTTTCTTGGCGCCCACTGCTGATGCACTTCCAATGTTGAATTCATGGCAAGCGAATGCGGTACTACAGAAAATATCACACCATCATTGCTTTGATTCGACAAAGCGCAGCACATAGCATGTACATGCGGTTCATGCCGCGTAAATTTATTAAGCAACTTAAAGACATAAGGATTTGGCTCGAAGCAAAAAACATCGCCTTTGCCGCCCATGACAGCTGCTAGGGTTCGTGTAAAATAGCCCACATGCGCGCCCCCATCAATAGCCGAACCGCCAGCCTTTAGAAGGTGTCTGGCAATAAAAAACTTTCGATAATCGATTTCATTCTCAGGAAAACGCAGCTTCGTAAGAAAACGATAGCATGAACTTGGCAGCAATCTTCTTAAAAAATAGCATAGCTTAATAAACATTCATTTATTTTATGATACAAGCCAATTAAGAAGCAAGTCTTAGTCAAATCGAGCAGCAGCTCCCGTTAAAAAGATTTTTTTAAACCTCAGCGGCTTCTCAATGGGTGGTAAGCTTTTTGAAGACAGGTCAATCCCTGCTAATGCGGTCGCCTTAGCTCTACCCTAAATTGCAAGAACTACACCCCTTTGAACCAAAGCACCCTTTTGAGCTCCTTTTCACGATGTATTTATGAGATCTCTCAGTCGCATAGCCTTCCGTTTTTCCAATCCCCACAAACATATCCGCCCACGAATCGATGTAATATTCCAGGAATAAAGCCTGTAACGCATTCCAAAAACGGATCTTTCTCCTCATCGTCTTCAGCGCTGCTTGGAATAGTCCGCAACATCTTTGCTGGACTTGATCCACAAGAAACGCTAAAAACATAAGCATTCCAAAGACATGACTTAGGTGTTTATAGCCATGCCCGAAATTGTGCTCAAACTGATAACCTTGGTTCTTAAGGGTATTAAATGTTTCATTCTCAATTTTCCACCTCGATCTACCTCCTCTCGAGAGTTCATATATGTTGTCTTGGGTAATCAAAATATCTGAGACCCAAGAAAAATGCGTCACTTTGCCTTTTTTATCTGTCACAATACAGTCGATGAAATTGACCTGAAAATCGTGATTCGAATCGTTGAGCGGAACGCCATTATAAAACTTAAGCTCTATGGTCTCTTTATTAGTCTTGATTGTCTTCTGATGTAGTTTGATTCCCTTCAACCATTCAAACAGGCTTGGATTTCCGGTCGGGTTTACATTGACAATGAAATGCGCCCCGATTTCTTGAATCCTACGAAGGTAAGGACCTTTTGCGCTTAGAGCATCTTCTGTAAAAATCACTTTGAGGTGAGGATGTTCTCGTTGGAAATCCAATAAAAGTCTTTTCATAGCATTCTGTTCGCAATCATTTTTTGTAGAACCGTCTGACTTCGAAATCGGTTCTGGGCATATGGGGAAGACTTCTTGCTGATCTGGATGGACAATAACCGCTCCTAGCATTTGATGGTAGTAGGTTATTCTGCCGTCTTTATGGTGCTTTTCACAGCAATTGGCACAATGAACAGATTCTGATGAGAACATACCAGTTCCATCGCATGCGAAAAGAAGGTATTTATTTAAGAGTTTATACTTTTCCAGCACTTTTCCTCGCTGAAGAAGGGAAAAAATAGAAGAGAAAGCTGGCCTGATAGATTGAGGATCAACTTGATCAAGTCGTTCTCTGAGATAAGTGTCGCATGGAGCATCTTTGATGTGATAAAGCGTTTCGAGATTATGCCGGACCACTTTTTTTTCACATTCCTCATCAAATTGCAATAAAGAAGGAGATTTTAAGCTAAATAGAGCTAGACCGGACATTAGACAATCGGATAATGAGATCTTTGACTTTAAACCTCTTGGATCTCGGGGTGGCTCTGGGATTTTTGCAAATACAGAATGAATTTTTGCCAGCATCCCTTTAGCGGAAAGTTGTTTTTTTTCAACAGAATGAATACCCATGACCTTTTCCTCAACTTTTGCGA
>CAZCPS010000047.1:0-8977 GCA_964499895.1 uncultured bacterium
AAAAACTTTCCGCAACCGAAAATACACGCACCATCCTGTTTTATTTTTTCATATTTTCCATGCTGGCCTCTTTTTACCCCACCTTCCAAGGCACCTTGCCCGCCAGTGGCAACAGCTGTTGGTTCTATGTGCTGGCCATGGGCTGCTGCGCCTTTTTATTTCAGTGGCTTTTAACCCAGGCTCACCATTTTTTACCGGCTACCAAAGTCGGCTCAGTCCTTTATTCCAGCGTAGCATTCGGAGGTCTTTTGGGTTGGGTCTTCTGGCGGCAAATCCCCGATATATGGACGCTTCTCGGCATTTTAGTCATCATTGCTTCCAGCCTGCATATCTTGCTGGAGAAAAAGCCGGCAGCCGCAAGCAATAATTAAGAAAGAATTTCCAACTCTTCGAGTTTTTTGATCTCATCGCGATAAAAAGCAGCATCTTCGAAGCGGCATTCCTTAGCTGCTTTTTGCATCTCTTTTTTAAATTGCTTGATCTTTTTTTCGACGGCACAGGTCTTGGCATCGCAAATGTAAAGCGGCTTTACATTTGGCTCGACTGTTTCCGCAAAAAGCGAAGGAGTGCTGCGCACGGTCGTTTGCGGAATAATATCGTATTCAAGGTTATATGCCTCTTGTAAAACACGCCGCTCGGCGGTAATGCGGATAGCGCTGCTTATAGCTTTAGTCTCCTTATCGGCATACATAACCACTCTGCCGCACACATTGCGCGAGGCTCTGCCGCAGGTTTGGATGAGAGCGGTCTCGCTGCGCAAGAATCCTTCCTTATCGGCATCAAGAATGGCCACTAGCGACACTTCGGGAATATCAAGACCTTCTCTTAGCAAATTGATACCAACCAGCACATCAAAAACTCCGAGCCGCAAATCATTAATAATACTGATGCGTTCCATGGTGTCGACATCAGAGTGGATATATTTGGCTTTAACGCCAATGTCATTTAAATACTTGGATAGATCTTCGGCCAGTTTCTTTGTTAGTGTAGTCACTAAAATGCGGCCGCCTCTTTCGGTCTCTTTTCTGATTTCTTCCAGAACATCATCTACCTGGAACTCGGCCTTGCGCACTTCGATAAGAGGATCCAGCAAGCCTGTCGGCCGAATAATTTGCGTCACAAGCTCCCCTTCAGCCTCCCTGATCTCCCACTCTCCGGGAGTTGCGGAAACATAAATAGCCTGCTCAATTTTCGTGTAAAACTCATCGAATTTAAGCGGACGGTTATCAAGAGCGGACGGCAAACGAAAGCCAAACTCGACCAGCGATGATTTTCTAGCCCGGTCGCCGTTATACATGGCATGGATTTGGGGCAGCGTTTGATGCGACTCGTCAATAATAAGCAAAAAATCCTTGGGAAAATATTCAAATAGGCAGGGAGCCGGCTCGCCGGCCTTTCTTCCACTAAAATGGCGCGAATAATTTTCAATACCCTTGCAAAAGCCAATTTCCCGAATCATTTCCAAATCATAAAGGGTCCGCTCTTTAATGCGCTGTTTTTCGAGCAGCTTGCTTTCTTTCTCAAAAAGCTCAAGTCGTTCGGTAAGTTCGGCGCGAATCGAAACCTGAGCAGCTTCCCTCACTCCTTCCGGCGTCACATGGTGCGATCCGGGATAAATATGCAAAACTTCCAATTTATCCTCTACTCGGCCGGTGAGCGGATCAATCTGCGTGATGCGATCGATTTCATCGCCAAAAAATTCAATCCTGTAGGCAATTTCATCCTCATAAGCCGGCATAATTTCTAAAATATCGCCGCGCACGCGAAAGTTGCCTCTTTGCAGATCATAATCATTGCGGCTATAGTGCATTTCGACCAAATGCAACAAAACAGCGTCCCGCCTGATCGTCTGCTTGAGCGTTAAGGTCAATGCCATCTTACTATAGTATTCCGGCATCCCCAATCCATAAATGCAAGAGACTGAGGCTACAATAATGACATCACGGCGTTCGAGCAGCGACTTGGTAGCCGACAGTCGCATTTTGTCAATGCGCTCGTTGATCGCCATATCTTTTTCAATATAGGTATCGGTTCTGGCGATATAGGCTTCCGGCTGATAGTAATCGTAATATGAGACAAAATATTCAACAGCATTCGTCGGGAAAAATGTTTTAAATTCCTGGTATAGCTGCGCGGCCAAAGTTTTATTATGGGCGATAATTAATGTCGGCTTTTGCACATTTTGGATAACGCAGGCCATGGTAAAAGTCTTACCGGAGCCGGTAATACCCAGCAAAACCTGCGCCTTTTTATGCTGTAAAATGCCCTCCGTCAACTTCTCAATTGCTTGGGGCTGATCCCCGCTGGGTAAAAAATCCGTTTTCAGCACAAATTTTTTAGACATAGCCGGCCACTAACTGCTGCAAATAACCCAATTTTTCTAAAAGGGTAACGGCAATTACCAGAAGAGCAACGACAATCACAAAAATGAGCAGCGCCCGTCCTTTTCGCGTATGATAAAAAGAGGGTTTGGGCAACTGCCATGCCATTAAAGCCGGCAGGATGCAAAGTAAAATAGCGACAAAAATACCGCCATATTGCAGAGCCACAAGGAAACCGCGGGGATAAAAATAGACAAATCCCAAAGGCGGCAGAAAGGTCATGATCATGGAATATATCCTGCCCGAACCGGTCGATTTGATCTTTAAACCATCGATTAAAAAGTCTGAAAGGCTAAGCGACACTCCGATAAAAGAAGTAATAATCGCAAAAAACGAAAAAAACTGGGTGCCAATAGCCAAATATGGACTTTTAAGCACAGCCAGCAGAGCTTGGCCTCCGGATCCGCCGCTTTGCCATGTTTGCGACAAATTTTCCAAAGGAATAGCGCCAAGCGCTAAAAAATCCCAGAAAATATATACCACAAGCGGCAAGAAGCTGCCCGCAGCCAGCGTCCATTGCAATTTTCGTTTATTATGCCTTTCATAAGTTGTCAAACTGGGAATAATGATATGAAAGCCAAAAGATAGAATCAAAACCGAAAAAGCCAGGAGCATCGGCGGTAAATCGATATGCTTTAAATAATCAATATGCACATGAAACGGGACAAACATCACCAAAAAAATATAAGAAACAATCAATCCGGTCATGAGCGCGCGATTAATATAATCTACAGCTTTTGTGCCGTGATAAATAATCGCACCAAAAATCAGGAGCAACGGCAGCGGGCCGATCCATTCAGGACAATTAATATGCAAGATCTTCGATAGCGCTTCTAAAAAAATCGGCGCGCTTGCCGATATATATGCCGCGGTCAAGGAATATAAAAGCATCAGGTAAGCGCTCCATGCGACAACCTGCCCCCAGGGACCAAGGGTTTTTCGCGCCATGGTCACCAAATTGGATCTTCCGGGAATGGAGATGTTAACTTCTAAAAATAAAAAGGAGGTGCAAAGCATAAAAAGCCAAAAAAAGACCAGTAAAAAGAGCGAAGGCACAAAGCCGGCAAAGCCGGTAACGGTTGGAATAGCCAGCATTCCGGCGCCGATGGAGGTCCCGGCTACCAAAAGCGCTGATCCTAAAAAACGGTTTGTTTTATGCATAATCTGATTTCATCCGAAAGAATAAAGGTCTATTCTACTTGCAGCGCTTGCTGTTTCTCGACGCGCCGGGACTCCTGATCCATGCGGCCCAAATCATAACCGTCAAAATCCACAAATTTAAAGAAACGCTCAAACTGGGGATAAATTGCGCAGACCTGTTTTGCCATGGTCTGAGCGACATGACGGTAATTGGGATGGCCGGCCGGTGAAGAGCGCAACTCGCAAAGCCACTGCAACTCGCGTAAATTAACATGGAAATACCAATGCAAATTATAAGCCATGGGCACGACATATTGGGCTTCTTCCGGCAGTTCCTCTGCAATCGCCTCAAAGGCTTTTTTGGCCGAGTCCATAGCTGCTACATACTCCTTTTCCATTTCGGCGCCTAGAATTTCGGGCGGAATAAAATAGCCATAGTTGCAAGTAAGGCGCTGTCTGCCCTGCGTTAGCAATCTGTGCCTCTGCAAGTCTCGATAAATGCCAAAATCGGCGATAATCTCAAAGGTAAAGTGGGCATGCTCCAAAGCGCGGGGTGAACGGTGCCGTCTATTTTCTCGGGCCTGGGAGGCTGCTTCCAAAATAGAAGCTAGCTCCTCATCGGAGATTGTTTCACAGTGTTTTTGCAAAGAGGCTAATGATGCCGTCGAGTTTTCAAAAAGCAAAGCTCCGGCGACTTTAGCCATCGCGTTATTTTCATGATTGATCAGGAAAATGCCGGGCTTCTTCTCTTCGGTAATCGGTAAAGAGAGTGTGGATGAAACCAGTTTCAAATCGTTATTCATCTGTTCGGCAAATTGGGCATAGCATTGAAAATGCTTATTTTCCGCATCAGCCCTTCTCACAAAGGAAGGGATGATCTTGGAAAGTTCCACAAAAGCAGCTTTGCCCAGCTCTTGCAGTTCAACCAAATTGGAAGAGGCCAGTTTCAAGATCAGATGCTCAAAAAAGCGGCCGTTGCCGAAAATGCCGACATTGGTCATGGCGCTTGCCGGTAGCAAGCCTCTTAGGCAATCGAGTACTTTTGCTCTTAGGGCCGCGGTATATGCCGCCTTGGAAATGTGATGTTCTTTAGGAAAACTCTCTTCGATCTTGGCTGTAAGCACCGGAATCAAACGGCTATAGGTATCGAAAAGCGTGTTGCATGTGTCGATAAAAATATGACGAAAAGCCGATGTCATCAAGATCGGTTCCTGATAGAACTGATATTCGCCATTAACTTTCTGGTCGAAGTAAATGTATCTGGTCGATTTTTCCAATGGCGATCCGCCAATGCGGCAGTCTTCAACATGTTTGGCAGCCAGCATAGAGATGCCTTCCGCAGCCAGGTGCGCGCCGCCCAGTTCGCCAATCGAATCGTCTCCATAGCCGTCCAGCACGCGATCATAAAAATTCTGGGCTTTTTTGATAGCCAGTCGCTGCTCTTCCGGCGATGACTCTTTTCCTTGGCCGACTATAGCATTAAAATTGGTCTCTTCGTCTAATATAAATTCTTTTAAAAGCAACGACCTCAAGCCTTTGCCGGAGCGGGAATAGCGTGAAAAAAGAGCTCCTTTGATCACTTCGGGAAGATTATGCAGAACAAATACATTATCTGAAGTATTGGTCACGAATCTCTCCAGGATCTTAATCTGATCTTCGGAAAACTCCTCGATTGGCTCAATCATGAAACGGCCTCTTCTCTTTATATTAAGTAACACCTGACAGGTTGCCACATCCGAAGGACTCCCTGCAAGAAAAAAAACATTAATTTAGGCCATTTTTTATTATGAATTACGAATATACCGAAGCTAATTCCCTACTAAACCACATTATGGCTAAAAAAATAAATCCTCTATATCGACTCTCTTTCATTATGCAAAATGGGGAAAAGTTCTTTACCGGTATTGGCTTTTGCCCCGACATCTCTTAGCCATGCCGACATGGCATAGCCGATTCTGGTTCTGGAACTTTTATTCAAGAAAATATCCAACGGCAAGGAAAAGGCAAAGCCTTTATCATAGTAATTACGATTATGGATCACATCTTTTCCGTTGGTAATGGAATACCAGATCGAAAGGCGAAAGCCGCTTTTAAAATACCGGGTAGCTTCAAATCGAACACCCTTGTCTTTGGCTAAAAACTGGCCTACGCTGACTTTGAAATCGACCTCCAGCGGCTTAAAATCATAGTATAAATCGATAAAGTACTGCAAACCGACAAAATCTACATACGAAAGTGTCGAACCGTCAAATTTGCGAATTTTTTTTTGAAAACCAATCCCTCGGTATTTTCTCTTTAGAACCGTAGCTATTTCCAGACCGACCGCCCAGTCCGAATAAACCGGATAATACAAAGCTTCCAAAGCCGCCCCGGCATAAGCGATTTCGAAATAGCCCAGCGCCAGCCGGGAAAACCAGCCATATCCCATATTCCATGACTTTTGCAAAAAGGCGGATTCCAAATGAAAAGAGGAGGACTGGCGATACAAAATCGAGTCCGAGCGCACCTGAACTATATGCGATGGGTGGTAAAAGTCTCTGGGAGCAATGTCATGAGTGCTGGAAATGGCAATATAACTGCCCCACAAACTATAATAAACGCTGCCGGGCAAATAGCCTTCCGGTCCGGCCTGCAATCCGGCATCGTATTTAAATTTGCCCTTCGCGCTGCCAAAATATGTTCTAAAAACCGGCAAAAAAGTCAAGGTCCAGATTTTTCGGTTGCGACGAAAAATTACAGAGGCATCGCCCCCCGGCTTGGGCGTCACTTCGCGCATGGGTGAAATAATGGAAAGCTCAAAGGAGCCGATTTTCTCCTCATAAAATTTTCTAAGATCTCTTGTGTAATACAAATATTCCTGCAAATCTACGCCGTCCGATTCGATCACCACTCGCACCGAAAAAATATTTGATGGGACAAGCGCTCCCAAAATTCTTTGAATGCGGCTCCGCACAACATCCTCATCGCGATAGGAAACATTAACGACTTTCATCCACAAATTTTTCAGTTTCGGCTCCGGTCCCGGAAAAACAATCATCGAATACAAATCAAACCCCTGTTTGCGAAAAGCAAAAGCGACTTCCTGGGCCAGTTCCGTTTCGGTTCTGGCCGGCCCAATCGGCTCGCGGTCGACCGGTGAAGAATAAGGCAACGGATCGGCAAATTTAGGAAAAAACCCCTTGCTCGTGCCGAAATTATAATTTAGAGCAACCGACGCGCCAATTTCCTTGCCGCGAACTGTACTGGCAGAGACTTTTAAAAAATCAAACAGGCTGAAATGGATGCCGGCATTGATCGGACTTTTTTGATCGCGGCCATGAACATGTTCATAGGAGTGGGCTTTATAGTTATTGGCATCATATTCAACTGCAAGGGTAATTCCCTTAAAAATGTTCTTTTGATGACGGAATGGCGACCAGGCCAGGCCGCCAAAAAAGCCCCTAATGCGGCCGCACCCCCACCCCATCGTAAATTCCAGATCCTGGGCCAAAAAATTCTTGGTTGCAACTGTGTAAAAGGAGTGAAAGCGCATGGAGCCCATAAAATCGTTCATGCCAAGAGCGATTTCAGGCACAAAAGGAATGCCATCTTTTTCACGCAGAAGAGATACTTTAATGTTGGCGATTCGGTCGGCATCATCGCCATAGCCCTGCGAGCCAAGATGCATTTCGGTTACGCCATGAAAAATCCAATAGTTGCCGGTCAGTTCCATATGTTCGAAATATTGAAAGTTCAAGCCAACCAAGCGATAAGGAGGCAAATACGAATAGCCGATGGCGACATTGCCGGGCTCAGCCATGCGTGCAGAGGGCATATTGAAATAGCCGCCCTGCATGGAATAGTTTAGGAGTACAGGCAAGCTGTCATTTATTTTATAGTCGACCTCTTCAACAATTTCCAGATCTCTAAAAAGACCTAAAACCGGCTCATTTTCCGCGCCAAAAAAAGAGGCCGAACCGATCAATAGACCTGATAGAAGAACAAAAAATAACATTCTATTTTTAATTATTTACATTGAGCACAGGCTCAATATTCATACCATGATCGCTCTTCGAAAGCAACAATTAAAGCTATCGAAAACACGCCCTATCAAACTTTTACAAACCACAATCAACCACGATTTTTCATTAAAAAGGTGTTGATAAATCAATAAAAAAGCATAAGATGTTTAATAAATTTGCTTGTCGTTTTTGATCAAAGCTCAACCACAGGCGCTACCAAAAAGACCTAAAGTCATAAACTGAATTAAAGAGAAAAACATGATCACAGAATCCTTATTAAGAATGCTAATAGCCATTCATAAACATCAACCTATCACTGGCAATGTTCTAGCACTTGGCAAACAGTCAATTGTTATTTCACCAAAAAAGATCTTAGCGCTTTTTAAAGAGCAGAATTGCGAAGTTAATCCGAATGGCATAGCGCATTTGGGAAAAAAAGACAACGAGACCCGTCATAGACAGAAAGAAAGCATAGATGATCAGGTTTTTTTCAATTTGTTCAGTGATGTAAAATATGACACAATGGATGTTTCGACCTATGAAAATGCATCTATTATTCACGACCTAAACTATCCCGTGCCACCGGAACTTGAAGAAAAATTTGATTTTATAATTGACGGGGGAACTTTTGACCATCTTTTTGATATAAAAACTGCTTTTGCAAATATTACCAAAATGCTAAAACCAAACGGAAGAATTTTCCAGTGGAATGCTGCCTCAAATTTTGCAAATGCCGCCTACCTTTCTTTTAGTGCAGATTTTTTCCATGACTATTTTGTATTAAATAAATTTGCCGATTGTAGAACATTTTTTGCAGAAAGCTATTCTATGAGCGCCCAAAATTGGTGTTTATATGAATTTATTCCTCCTGCAAATAACCGAAGCTATCCTCTTTTTAGAGCTTCACCCTTCACTTCAATGGTTCTTGTATATGCTAAAAAAACACAAGACACTACCTGTAATAGAATGCCTATCCAGCTTCAATATCGAGATAAGGAACTGCTAGCTGAATATACTAATAATAAAGCGGCTTATAGCGAGAGTAGTTTTTCCATTTCCAGACCTAAATTCCATAAACTTGCACTACCTTTACGCCACCGAATTATGCATTCTTTAATTCAAGATCCTTGCCGCAAAACCTATAAATATCACGGTTGGTTATAAGGCTTTGCTAGTCAACTCATCGGACTCTGGCGCACTTTAATTCAAAACTTGGGAGTTTTACTAAACGAAGTGCGCTCGATTATTGAGCAACAAAGCATATTTAATTTTTCCTCCTAGGTCCACAGGACAGCATGAAATTACAAAGCCACCCCCCAATCAATTACTTAACCAAGGCAGAGGTCTTAAGTTACTTGAATTAAAGCAAGCTCATAATCAATCATAATCATATGATTGGTCATCAAACACCGGAGAATATCATGCGTTGCTTTATTGGATTTGATATCATATGTC
>CAZCPS010000048.1:0-8835 GCA_964499895.1 uncultured bacterium
CATAGAGGTGTCGCAAGGAACTTCCTTAATGCCGTAAAGCATCTTGAGGTTGTATCTGATCGTCTCTTCTTCTTGTGATTCATCAAATTGTAGAAGTGAAGGAAACTTCAATCCAAAAACAGCTAATCCAGACATTAAACAATCCGGTAGAGAAATCCGTGTTTTCACACCTTTGGAGCTTCTCGATGGTTCAGGGACTTGATTGAAAACAGAACGGACTTTTTGCAACATTCCTTTTGCGGAGAGTCGTTTTTTTTCAACAGAATGAATACCCATGGCCTTTTCCTCAACTTTGCGAAAAAATAGTTAAGAAAAGACTATACATCATTGCGAAATTTTATTTAACGGGAATCACTGAAATTTGAGTTGACAGAACGGATCTTTACTTATAAGCTCAAGTCGTTTTAGAAAAAGCGCAAAAGATACTTTTTTGTAACAGTATTGGATTTTGAACCGGAGGAAATATGGCGATTTTTGATTTTTTAAAGCCCGCGCCTCATGTCGAGCTAATCCAGGATGAGGGTCTTGTCAAAAAGAAATATTTTCATTGGCGGTTGCGCATTTTCTACAGCATGTACATCGGCTACGCCTTTTTTTATGTAACCCGCAAGAGCTTTACTTTTGCCATGCCGGCGATGATCTCTTCCTTGGGCTTTACTAAAACCGAACTCGGTATTTTAAGCAGTATTTTGTCCCTCTCTTATGGCCTTAGCAAATTTGTCAGCGGTCTACTTAGCGATAGATCGAATCCACGCTATTTTATGGGCCTGGGTTTGATCATGACCGGTGTTTTTAACATCTGTTTCGGTCTCTCATCCTCTTTGCTGCTTTTTGCGATTTTTTGGGGCCTCAATGGCTGGTTCCAAGGCTGGGGCTGGCCGCCTTGCGCCAAGCTTTTGACTCACTGGTACTCCCAGTCCGAACGCGGAAGATGGTGGAGCGTCTGGAACACTTCGCATAATCTCGGCGGCGCGCTGATTCCCCTGGCGGCCGGATTTATCGCCGAATATTACGGCTGGCGCAATGCCATGTATGTTCCCGGCGTGGTCTGCATTGCGGTGGGCTTATACCTTATTAACCGCCTTAGAGACTCGCCCCAGTCGCTGGGGCTGCCGTCCATTGAAAAATACCGCGATGACTATCCCACCAAGAAACATAGCGACAAGGAAACCGAAAGATTGCCCGCCAGGGAAATTCTTTTTAAATATGTATTGCGCAACAAATACATTTGGGTGCTTTCCGCCGCCTACTTTTTTGTATATATCGTTCGTACCGCGGTCAATGACTGGACATCGCTTTTTTTAGTAGAGACCAAGGGTTATTCGATTTCCGGCGCTACGGCGGCCGTTTTTTGGTTTGAAGCGGGCGGATTTTTGGGCAGTCTGGCCGCCGGTTGGTCTTCAGATAAACTTTTTCATGGCAAGCGCGGACCTATCAACGCCATTTTCTCTTTTCTGGTGCTAATCGCCGTAGTTGTAATGTGGAAGGTTCCGGAGACGGGTATCATTTTTGATTCGGCGGTTATTTTTGCGATTGGCTTTTTTATCTTTGGACCGCAAATGCTAATCGGCATGGCCTGCGCCGAACTGTCAGATAAAAATGCCGCCGGTACCGCGACCGGTTTTGCCGGCTGGTTTGCCTATATTGGGGCAGCCGTTGCCGGAGGACCCTTGGGCGCGATCGCTAAAAATTGGGGCTGGGATGGCTATTTTATCGCTTTGATCATTTCTTGCGCGATAGCCGTTTTGTTCCTGCTGCCCCTCTGGGCGGTCAAGGTAAATAAAGATCTGGTCGAGAGTTAGAGCCCTTAATAAAGGCCCGTAATTTTGCCGGTCTTTACATCAACATCGATGCGGCGGAAGGCCGGATCGGAACCGGTGCCCGGCATTAGCTTGATCTCTCCCGCCACCGGTACGGCAAATCCCGCGCCTTTATAAGTCAGAATGTCTCTTATCGGCAACTTCCATTTGGCCGGCGGTATTTTAATTTTAGGATCGTGCGTCAGGCTCAAATGCGTTTTCGCGATGCAGGGCAAAAGTTTGCTTCCTTCCAGTTCTTTGAGCTTTTCTTTGGCTTTTTTTGAAAAAGTTACGCCGCATGAGCCATAGATGCCGGTGGCGATGCGCTCGATCTGCTCTCGCAGCGGCTCTTTTGCATCATATAAATAGGCGAAGGAATTCGGTTTTTCCGTCTCGGCAAGAACCGCTTTTGCCAGCCGGGTGGCCCCTTTTCCGCCTTGCGCCCAATGATCGGCAATGGCAGCGGTCGCGCCGGCCCCTTCCGCTATCCTTTTGATATAGTTTAGCTCTTCTTCTTTGTCGTCTTTGAATTTGTTGATGCAAACGACGGGTGATATACCCGATTTTTGGACAATTTTTATATGCCAAAGCAGGTTGGCGCAGCCATATTTAAGACAATTTTCGGTATTCTTTCCATGCTCTTTTAAAGCTCGGATGGTGGCTACGATGACCACAGCGCTTGGTTGGTAGCCCCCAAGGCGGCATTTGAGATTCCAAAACTTTTCATAGCCGATATCGGCGCCAAATCCACTCTCCGTTACATGATAGTCCGAGAGAGCAAGGCCGAGGCGGTCGGCGATGATCGAACTCTGCCCAATGGCAATATTGGCAAAAGGGCCGCCATGCACAAATATGGGCTGCCCCTCGATTGTCTGAAGCAGATTGGGATGGATGGCATCAGTCAGAAAGGCCGTCATAGCGCCGTCGACTTCCAGATCATGCGCGGTTATATCGGCGCCGGAAGTGCTTTTGGCCAAAACAATATGCGCCATCCTTTCCCGTAAGTCCGCCAAATCAGCGGCAATTGATAAAATGGCCATTACTTCCGATGAAACCGAAATCTGAAAGCCGGATCGCATCTTATAGCCGTCCATTTTACCCCCAAGTCCCATGGTAATATGGCGCAGCCCCTGCGCGCAAAAGTCCATGGCCCATTGCCAGTAAATTTGTTTCGGGTCGATATTTAAACGCCGTAAGTTGCTCTTTAACAGTCGGCTATCATCATAATTGCGCTCATGCTGCATACGGGCGTTAAGCGCAACCATGGCCAGATTGTGGGCGTTGGTGATCGAATCGATATCGCCGGTAAGGCGGATCGAAAAGGGACCAAGCGGAATGCACTGGGCATAGCCGCCGCCTGCTGCCGACCCTTTAATATTGAAGGTAGGACCCGAACTCGGCTGGCGGATGGCGCCCGAAACGCTTTTGCCAAGAAGTCCCAATGCTTGCACAAGGCCGATCGTGGCCGTCGTCTTTCCCTCTCCAAAAATAGTGGGCGTAATGGCCGTTACGGCAATTAGCTTGCCTTTGCTTTGCCGGCAAGAAAGAGCCGGATCAGATTTGATCTTGGCCACATTGCGGCCCATCGGAATGATTTCAGAGTCCCGCAAGCCCATGCCGCGCGCTATGGAAGCTATCGGTTGCATCTCTTCTTCGGCTGCGGCGGCTATTTGCCAGTCTTGCATAGGATACCCACTTGTTGAAAAATGATTATTGAATTTTTTTGAAAATAGAGGCAAATCTTTTCTTTATCCCTTGCTTTGTTAGGTGAATGTAGTATAATAACTAAGAAAAGCAGGAAAAACGGTATGGACGCCTTGGATTTAAAAATTATTGAGACTCTGCGCGGCCGCGGCCGCATCTCTTTTTCGGAGCTGGCCCTTAATTTGGGACTTTCAGCGCCATCGACGGCCGAGCGGGTGCACCGCCTGGAAGAAAAGGGGATTATTAAGGGTTATAAAGCTCTTATTAATGAAAAAGCGCTCGGCGATTTTTTTATGGCCTTTATCACCGTCAGTCTGGATCGGTCCGTCTATCGCTCCAACCTGGTGGAAATAGTCAAGGGCGAGCCGGGTATTTTAGAATGTCATCACATTGCCGGCGAGGGCAGTTATCTGCTCAAGACCAGATTTAAGAATATTGATGAACTGGAGCATCTGGTCAATAATGTATTAAAGGAGATTCCCGGCGTTTCCAAAACCGTATCAACTATTGTATTATCAACAATTAAAGAAGAAGGATCGGATGTCACACCAGAGAGGTAATTGGAGTTCGAGGGTAGGTTTCATTTTAGCGACATCGGGTGCGGCGATCGGGCTTGGCAATATTCAGCGGTTTCCCTATTTGACCGCCAAATGCGGCGGTTCGGCATTCGTGTTCGTCTATTTGCTTTGCGTCATTTTTTTCGCGCTGCCCTTAATATTAAACGAGTTTGCCATCGGCCGCTTTACGCAGCGCAATCCGGTTGGCGCCATCGAGATAATCCGCGGCAACAGCCCGTGGAAGATTGCCGGCGCGCTCGGCATTTTTGTAGCGTTCGGCATCCTGTGCTATTATTCGGTGGTCGGCGGTTGGGCGATTAACTATTTTTTACAAATGCTCGCCGGCAGCAAGCCCAATTTGCAGATGGTGATTACCGACCCCTTTGGCAACATCGGCTTTATGGCGGTATTTTTGCTGATCTGCGCATTTATCGTCAGCCGCGGCATTAAAAAAGGTATCGAGCGCTATAGCAAAATTTTCATGCCCATTCTTTTTTGCCTGATGCTCTTTCTCGTGCTGCGGGCGGTAACTCTGCCCGGCAGTTTTGCCGGAGTGCAATATTATTTGCATCCCGACTTTAGCGCGCTAACCCCGAAATCCGTATTGTACGCGCTGGGTCAGGCTTTTTTCTCGCTCTGCATCGGCGAAGGTGTTCTATTGACCTACGGCAGCTATACTTCCAAAAAAGAAAACTTGGTCGCTTCGGCCGGATATATTGTCCTGTTCGATACGCTCATCGCGCTTGTGGCCGGATTGATCGTCTTTCCGGCGCTAGCGGCCTTTAATCAGCCGATCGAAGGGGGCGTAGGGTTGACTTTTAGCGTGCTGCCCAAAATTTTTGAGCAGCTCTATTTCGGCAATATTTTGGGCGCAAGCTTTTTCCTTCTGCTCTCTTTCGCCGCTTTAACTACCGGAATCGCTTTGCTGGAAATTCCCGTGACCTATTTGATCGACTCCAAAAAATGGGGACGTAAAAAAGCGGTTTTGGCGGTAACGCTCGCGGCCTTTTTTATCGGCATCTTTTCAGCGCTCTCCAAGGGCGCCGTGCCCTTTTTAACCAACATGACATTTTTGGGCGAGACCGGTTTTTATGATATAATGGACTTCATCTGGGGCGGCCTTGGCATGCCGATTACCGGATTTTTGCTCGCTATCTTTACCGGATATGTCTGGGGCGTCAAGCATGCCTTTGCCGAAATCAAAATCGGCGCGGGGCCTCTGCGCTGGTATGAAAACACATGGAAGCTCAGTATCCGCTTTTTTGCGCCGGGCATGATTCTGCTGATTTTTCTTAGCGCCCTTTTGTAAAAGCCCGCGCACTTTGCGCTTGCTATAGGCCGGTTTATTTTGCTACCCTGAGTGTTATTTCAATCAGGGTAGCTTCAGATGACTTGGGTTTCGCTGCATACGCATTCGCAGTATTCAATTCTAGAATCGACTTTTTCGGTTAAGGCGATCGCCCAACTGGCCAAGCAGTATGGCATGCCAAGCGTTGCGCTGACCGATCGCGGCAACATGTATGGCGTGGTTGAATTTTATAAAGCGTGCCTCGGCTGTGGCGCGCGTCCGATTATCGGCTGTGAAATTGATTTGGCTCTGCCATCCCGTCATGAAAAAAAACGGCAACAGGGGCAGCCTCCCGGTTTTCCAATTATTTTACTTGTCAAAAATAAACAGGGATATCAAAACCTGTGTAAACTGACCTCATATGGCTTTACCGAAGGTTTTTATTATCGACCCAGAATCGACCATGAATTACTGGAGCAATATCACGAAGGGCTGATATGTCTCTCCGGATCATCGCGCGGCCTTTTGGGCCATTATATTTTTAATGACGAAGAGGCGCTGCTGCAGAAAGAAGTCCTGTTTTTTCGGAACCTGTTCGGGGATGATTATTATCTGGAGCTTCAGCGCCACAAAATGGGCGCGACTGAAATAGCGGAAAGCGGTTTTAATCGCGAAAGCTGGGTTGTGCAGCACTTGCAGGGCTTTTTTGAGCGGCAGGAGAAGGTTAACAAGGGGCTTTTAAAACTCTCCACTGAACATGCAATTCCGCTCGTGGCGACCAATGACGCGCACTATGCCAAAAAAGAAGACTGGAAAGGTTTGGAGATTTTGCTCAACATCCAGTCGGGTGAGCCGTGCGAGATTTGGCAGCGTGATTCGCAAGGCAATCCGACGGTGCGCATGCCCAATCCGAAAAGAAAAATCTTTCCGGGCAACGCCTTTTATTTTAAGACGCAAGAAGAGATGGCGGCCCTATTTCAGGATGTGCCAAGCGCGCTCTCTACTACGCTCGATATCGCCGGAAAATGCGCCTTTGAATTTGATTTTAAGGTTAAGCACTATCCTGTCTTTGTGCCGCCCAGCCTTTTGGAAAAAGAGTTTGATGATGAAACGCGCCGAAATGAAGCCAACGCCTACCTTTACGGGATGTGCAAAGATAATATTGCGAAACGATACACACCTGAAGTGCTCTCCGGGGTCAAAGCGAGCCTCCAATGCGAAGACCCGCTGAAAGAAGTGCAAAAGCGTTTGGAATATGAATATGAGATTATTGTTTCCAAGGGCATGGGCGATTATCTGCTGATTGTGCACGATTTTATTTCCTGGGCTAAAAGTAAGGGTATACCGGTCGGCCCCGGCCGAGGATCGGCGGCCGGTTCAATCATGTGCTACCTGATGGGCATCACCGGGATCGAGCCCCTTCGTTTCCAGCTCTTTTTTGAGCGGTTTATCAATCCTGAAAGACTTTCCTATCCTGATATCGATGTCGATATCTGCATGGATCGCCGTGCCGAGGTGATCAATTATCTGATTCAGAAGTATGGCGCTTCCAGAGTGGCGCAGATCATCACTTTTGGCACGATGAAGGCCAAGATGGCGATCAAGGATGTGGGGCGTGTGCTTAGTGTGCCGCTTTCCAAGGTTAACGCGATCGCCAAACTGGTGCCGGAAGATCCGAAGATGACGCTTGATAAAGCTTTAGAGATGGATCATGAACTTAAGCAGATGTACGCAAGCGATGCTGAAACAAAAATGATTTTTGATATCGCGATTAAAATTGAAGGCTCGATCCGCAACTGCGGAACGCATGCTGCCGGCATTATCGTATCGGCCGGCGAGATCATCGAGAATGTGCCGGTTTGCACCGCCAAAGACTCGCAGATGCTGGTAACGCAGTATGCCATGAAACCGGTCGAGGCTGTCGGCATGCTCAAAATCGACCTTTTAGGTTTAAAGACATTGACTTCTATCCGGAAAGCGGCCGATTTTGTCGAGCAAAATACCGGCCGGCATATAGACTGGACTTCGATCGGACTGGAAGACATGCCCACCTTTAACCTGCTCAACAGGGGACGAACGCTTGGTATCTTCCAGCTGGAATCTTCCGGCATGCAGGACCTGGCGCGGCAGCTGCATATAGAGCTGTTTGAAGAGATTATCGCCGTGGGTGCGCTTTACCGTCCCGGTCCCATGGATATGATTCCCTCTTTTATCAGCCGCAAGCATGGCCGCGAGAAGATCGAGATCGAACATCCGCTGATGCATGATATTTTAAAAGAAACCTATGGTGTGATGGTCTATCAGGAACAGGTTATGCAGATTGCCAGTAAGCTGGCCGGTTATTCATTGGGCGAGGGCGATGTACTGCGGCGGGCTATGGGTAAAAAAGATGCCCAGGAGATGGAAAAACAGAGCGCTAAATTTGTGGAAGGCGCCATGCGGCATGGCGTTGCCTGCGACGCTGCCGAAAAGATCTTTAACAAGATTGACAAATTCGCATCATATGGTTTTAACAAATCGCACGCGACCGCTTATGCCTATCTCTCCTATGTAACAGCTTTTTTCAAGGCTAATTATCCCCATGAGTGGATGGCCTCGCTCATGACTAGCGACCGCGACGACCTTTCCAAGGTAGCCAAATTCATTCAGGAATGTAAAAGCATGGATATTGCCATCTTGCCGCCGGATATCAATGAGGCGCAAGACTCTTTTACGCCGACGAAAGCGGGCATTCGCTTTGCCATGTCCGGTATTAAAGGTGTAGGCGCCGGTGTGGTCGAGGCAATTGTGGCCGAACGGCGCAAAAATGGACTCTTTAACGATTTATACGATTTCATTAAACGCATTGATACCTCAAAGATCGGCAAAAAGGCGATTGAGCTGCTGGTAGATGCCGGCGCGTTTGATTTTACCGGCTGGATTCGCGATGCCCTGCGCCTTAGCATCGATACCATGTATAGCCGCGCCTCTAACGAGCAAAAAGAGGCGAAAAAAGGGGTGATCAATCTTTTTTCTCTACTTGAAGAGGATAGTTCGGCTAAAGAATTTCAAACGCCGCCGCAGGTTGCCCAGCCTTCTTCGGAATTGGATATGCTGCGCCGTGAAAAGGAGCTGCTTGGATTTTATCTGACCTCCCATCCGATGGCCAGCTATCAGTCGGTGCTTGCCAAGCTTTCCTGCGTACCTCTGAAAGAAGTTGCTTCCTTGGGCCATGATACGGTCTGCCGGGTGGCCGGCATATTGGATAGCGTGCAAGTCAAGATCGCTTCCAAGTCCCAAAAAAAGTTTGCTATTGTCGCGGTCTCCGACGGCGCGTACCATTTCGAGATGCCGATTTGGCCCGAAATGTTTGAGGAAAAAGGTCATCTGTTAGTTGAAAATCAATTAATTTACGCCGTTTTGCAGGTCGATAAAAAAGAGACCGGCCTACGGTTGCAGTGCCACTGGTTCGATGATCTGACCAAAGCCGACTCCAAAATGATTCAGG